>CAYQWO010000341.1:807-4544 GCA_964421095.1 uncultured Syntrophaceae bacterium | reverse complement strand
ATAACAAGCTCAAAAATCTTGTCAAGATCGAGCGCCGACTTGCCCCTCAGATTTTCCCAGGCATCAGCCGGAGTGAGTTGGGAATCCGCTGAGCGGGCCATGGTAGATCCCCAATACCTTTCGGGGGAAAGATTCAATAGATCAATAAAACTCCTTAAGAATTTCTAAAATCCGCCGGTCGGTTACGGGAACGGGATTCCCGGCAAGATTGGCCGCATCTTTGCCCACCTCAAAAGCGATCGTCTTAAGCCCCTCTTCTGGAATGCCCAAGTCCCTAAACCGAGCCGGTATATTCAAATCCTTATAGAGGCGCACCAGAGCCGACTCCAGATCCTCCGAGCGGTCCAGTACCAAAGCTAAGTCTAAAAATTCATTCTTACAAGCCTCTTTGTTCGTGCGCACGAAGCAAAGCAAACTCACACCCAGAGCTCTGCCATGGGGAATGTGATACTGGGCGCCAAGGGCATGGGCAATGGCATGCCCCAGCCCCAACCCCTTGGAGAAAGCAACGCCGCCATCAATCGCAGCCATGCACATATCCATCCGGGCATCCAGATCGTCCCCGTTGTTGTAAGCTTTCCTTAGGCTTTGCCCAACCAACTTGACACCGGCTAAGGCCAGCCCCGAATAATAAGGATGGTAGGGTGTCATTTTGCTCACATACGCTTCGATACAGTGCGCCAAAGCGTCGATTCCCGTTTCTGCGGTTAGTGCTTTGGGCATGGTGCGGCATAGATCTGGGTCGATCACCGCCAGAGTTGGAATAATCAGGTTACTGATAATAACGAATTTTATGTTTCTTTCGTTGTCCGTGATGACCGAATAGGGATTGACCTCACTTCCTGTACCCGAGGTAGTGGGGATACAAATAAGGGGAGGTAACGGAGGCCTTATTTTCCCGCCCCCGCCCATGGCGGCCTCGTATTCAGTTAAAGGGCCGGGTTGAGAAACCTTGATGGCCGCTGCTTTGGCCGCATCTAAGGAACTTCCCCCTCCCAGGGCAATCAGCCCATCGCAATGTTCATCTTGGTAAAGCTTGGCGATCTTCTCTATTATTTCTACGGATGGGTCCGGAACTATGTCTGAAAATACGACTGCAGCGATGCCACTCTTCTCCAGGATTCCCCGTGCTTCATGCGTCTTGCCAATTTTGCCCATTACTGGACCGGCAATCAAAAGCGCCTTTTTTATTTTTAATTGTTTTGCCCGTTCACCCAATCTCTGGATTACGCCGCTCCCGAACAGCATCGCAGGCAGGGGGTTGATCCGAACTTCCCAAATGTGCTTGGGCTCCTTAAAACTATCCAATTGGTCCCAGATACTCTCTATTTCTGCATCTTCGACGTCAAAAACGCCATTGGTGGGAGGAAGCGGTTCTGTGCGGTAAAAACTGGGATAACGCTCCCAGATTTTATTAAATCCAGCACCTTCATTAAACCTCAGTTCATCTTTGAGCGTTTCCTTCGCTATTTCCAGCACAGCCTCCGCCGTTACGTTTATCCCATAGCGAGCACTTAATAAATCCCCCAGAAACGCATAGATTGAGGCCTGCCCTCCTGGCACGGCATTCAAACAGTATCCAAAGGTATCGCAAGTGGAAGCGGCCACCTGAAACCTCAGGGAGTTCGCCGCCTGGCCGGTTTTCTGTAAAGCCATCCGATAGGTAAGCCCGGCGGTATGATCCGCGCCCATGGGACTCGTGGCATAGGTTACCCCGATCCCCTTGGCGGCCCGGCCATCATGAGCCGGGATCGCCTGCCCTTTGAATGCCGGGATACGGTTGATATTGAGCTTCTTGGCCGTGGAGACCACTCCATCTGCCAGAATCTTTCCGAACTCGGTACCTCTTTCAATCTCTGCCAGCAGTCCGATCGCTCCTTCGATATCTCCCATCTTCATCATCCTGCCAGCACTGGCCGCTACCCCCAAAGCACTTCCTATTTCGATCAGGTCGATCCCCAGATCATCGCATATATACTTCAGCCGCCCAATGGCATCCGGGTCCGTAATCCCCAGGTTCGTTCCCAGCAGACCGATGGCTTCGTATTCATAAGCCGAGCACAGGTGCGCGCCATTGGCCTGGTGATAGCGGATGGAGCATTGGATCACGCAGCCGGGCATGCAGGCGTGCATTTCCCCGCCCCGTTCCAGGTTTATCTTCTTGATCACTTCGCCGCTGACACTTATGAATCCGATGGGCCTTCCGCCAGTGTAATTCTGCCAGGGTACGGTTCCTTGATAACTGTTGGTGGAAACGGCCAAAGGAGTCCCAAACTGACGGAATAGCCAGCAGGTAACGTCTTTGTTCAAAGTATCGATCCAGGATTTTACGCTTTCCCTGAATTTTTCCCTGTCGGCAATATCCACGGGCGGAGTTCCTGAGTCGTCAATAACCATGGCTTTCAGCCCTTTGGAACCCATGACCGCCCCCAAACCGCCCCGCGCGGCATTTCGGGATGGGTCCCCCAACATATCGGAAAAGCTAATGGAGGCGGATTTGTATTTCTTCTCCCCCACAACCCCTATGGAGGCAGTGGAGATCTTATTTCCGTATTTCTTCCGCAGTTCCTGGTTCAAACGATAATTTTTCATCCCCTTGTATTCATCCATGGGAATGAAACTGACTCCATCCTTGGCAACTCGAACCCCATACAACTTATCCTTCGGCGCCATCCCCTCTATAATAATCGCCCGAATCCCCAATCGGTCCAATTCCTGGGCTGCTGGCCCCCCAGAATTGGCTTCCTTAATTCCCAACGTGAGAGGGCTTTTCCCCCCGACCGAGATTCTTCCGAGCTGAGGAGCCAGGGTTCCAGCCAATGGTCCCCCGGCGATAATGAGCTTATTCTCAGGTCCCAGAGGGTCCACCATCGGAGGTACTTCCTTATTCATGATTTTGGCAATCAAACCCCTGCCGCCTATGAGTTTCCACTCTTCCGGCAGATTTTCATAATGCCCCGCCAATGTATTCATATTCACCCGCAATATCTTCATCTCCCTATTCCTCCCTTCTTAAATCATCATCAAGGAATTTTTACTTTTGATGCGTTATGCGGATTCATCCCAGCTGCGGTCTCCAAAAATTTTCAAACCCCTTTCCGGGCTTGGTCCCCTTTTGATAAAGTTTTTCACACTCAAGCGCTGAGGACCCAAGTCATTCAGCCCCAGGCAACTTATCCGAATCCCATTTTGGCCCGATCAACCCCCGGCAACGAGGGTTAAGAATTTAACCTCTTCGCCGTCCGTTAGCGGAGTGTCGGGAGAGTCAATGGCTCTGCCGCCGGACATGGCAAAGATGGGTTCCTTAAATGCATTCGCCTGCCGATCCCAGAGAGGATCCGGGATAGACCGACCGAATTGACGCCAGATCTCCTTCAGAAGGTCTCCATACGTGGCTTGCGGGGGCAGGTGCACCTCGACGGTGCCATTCTGAATGAGTTCTGCCAAAATTCCGACGAAAGTGACCGTGATCTGCATGTTCTTACTGAAATTGTGGGGTGTAAAGATCAATTTTGCTGAACAATAACCAAAAAGCGCTGATGCTGTCAAGTGTTTACAACATAAAGTGCTTTACAGATCTTCTTGACAATCAGGAGAGGCTCATATTATGGTGCAGGCACTCGGCAGGTGGAGGGGACCCTGAGGGTCGATAGCCGGGTCGACGGGAGGTTGAAGGCAGAGGGCGTGATTTTGAGATGGGTGGCTGATTACCCGGTGCGCCTTATTCTTTTCTGTCG
>CAYQWO010000341.1:0-797 GCA_964421095.1 uncultured Syntrophaceae bacterium | reverse complement strand
CCTCAGGGGAGGTTAGGAACAAATATGGATTTCCAGGGGAATTAAATGTGAAGGGGACCCTGAGAGTCGATGGCCGGTTGAATGCCGAGTGGTGATTCCGAGATGGGTGGCTGATTACCCCGTGGGCTTTACTCTTTTCTGTCGAAAAGCTTCATAAATCACCAGCCCTGCGGCCATGGCCACATTTAGGGAATCGACCTCAGCAGCCATGGGGATGGTGAACAACCCATCCGCCGATTTCATCAAATCATCGGGTAATCCCGCACCCTCCTGGCCAAAAAGAACGGCCGTGGGCCGGGAAAAATCTACCTCCCAGAAGGATGATGCGCCGCGAGGAGTGGTGGCCCAGATCTGGTACCCTCGGGAGCGCAATTTTTCCAGGCAAGCCTCCATGTCCTGATCTTCCAGGAACGGGACCCGCAAGAGGCTACCCATCGAGGCCCGCACCACCTTCGGGTTGTAAGGGTCAATAGTCCCCTGGCTCAAAATTAGGCCGCCGGCCCCGCCGGCGTCGGCCAGCCGAAAGATCGTCCCCAAGTTTCCCGGGTCTTGCAGCTCATAGAGAAGAAGGATCATTCCTCTCTCTTGCCAGAGTTTTTCTAAACTTTGCTCCTGTTTTCTAAGAACCGCCAGAATCCCTTGATGACTCTGGATATCGGAGATGGTCCCCATCACTTCATCGCTGAGGTAGAGCCATTCGGCATCAGCAATTTTCTTCCGTGCCACGGAAAGTAACTCAGCGCCGCGTTCGGTCTTCTCCAATCGCGGGCTGTAAGCAATCTTCAGCACTGGAACAG
>CAYQWO010000340.1:0-4569 GCA_964421095.1 uncultured Syntrophaceae bacterium | reverse complement strand
CGAGCGGATCTCCAATGCCTCAGGTTCATATGCCGGAAATATGCTCAGGCCCTCGGACCTCACCAGGACAGACAAGATAGCCTTTAACTCTCAATTGAACAAGGGTGGTCTAGAGTTTCCAAGATTTATAAAGGATCTTTTGATCTACCTTCCTTTAAACTCAGGCTTCCGTTTTTCGAAGAATGCCCGCACACCATCCCGATGATCCTCGGCTTTCCGTAACAGGACCTGGTTGCTGTTCTCGGCGCGGAGGATCGTTTCCAAGTCGGACTCATAGCTCTGGTTGAGCAATCGCTTGGCGATTCCGAGGGCCATCGTTGCCCCGTTGGCCATCTCTTCGGCGATCTTGCGGGTCTCTTCTTCAAGGGCCGCGGCCGGAACCACGCGATTCACCAATCCGATGCGCTCCGCCTCCTGGGCATCCACCGTCCTGCCGGTAAAGACCAGCTCTTTGGCTCTGGTCATGCCTACCCGCCGAGGTAGAAGATACACGCCGCCGCAGTCCGGGATCAGGCCGATGCGCGTGAACACCTGGCAAAAGGTGGCTTTTTCCGAAGCCACCACCAAGTCTGCGGCTAAGGCGATGTTGCACCCTGCGCCAACCGCCGGGCCGTTGACCGAAGCGATGATCGGTTTGGGCAGGTTAAGCATCACTCTGATAAACCCTGTGACCCGTTCCATCCGCAGAACCAGCTCATGCACCGGCCAGTCTTGCTGCATGAACTTCACATCTCCTCCGGCGCAGAAAGCTCGCCCGGCCCCGGTAATGATCACAGACCGGACCCCCTCATCTTTCTCAAAATCCGCCAAGGCCTTCTCAATTTCCTGGGCCATGATGGGGTCAAGAAAATTAAGGGCCTCTGGCCGATTCATCACCAGGGTAGCCACTTTTCCCTCTTTTTTTGCGATGATCGCTTCATATCCCATCTGCCATCCTCCGTATGCTTGATTCTTTCATTGCAGCTCCTCCAAAATTTTTTTCCAGTCTTACCGCAGGCCCTTATCCTTCGTTGCGGTAGTCTATCCCTTTGCTTTTCCTTTGAATCCTCCCTTCTTTATTCTGGAGGCTATTTTAAGGCAGGCGCCTTTCGCCGCTGGCCAATTCTTCCAGGCCCTTCCGGTCCAGTATCCGGATACGCCGTTGTCCACTCGATTTGATGAGCCTTTCCCGCGTCATCCTGGCCAAAATTCGCGAAAGGGTCTCTGGTATGGTGCCCAGAAGACTGGCCAGCTGGTTCTTGGAAACATCCAGCTCCAGCTCTTCACTTCCCTTCTTTCGCTCGGTCAGGAAAAGGAGGTAGGCAGCCAGCCTGCCTGGCACCTCTTTGAGGGAAAGGTCCTCTACCAGGGCGGCAAATTTCCGCAGACGGCGAGACAGCACCGCGAGCATGTTCAGGGCCAGCGACGGATTTTTCTTAATCAGGTCCACAAAGGCCGGACGGGGAAAGAAGAATATGCGGCTTTCCGCCAGGGCTTCGGCATAGGCCGGAAAGTTCTCGCCAGCAAAGACCGCTGCTTCTCCAAAAGGTTCGCCGGGACCCAGGATGTGGAAGATTTGTTCTTTACCCTCGGGGGAGAGTTTGAAAACCTTCACTCGCCCGGAAATAACCACGTAGAAACCGGACCCCTCGTCCCCCTCGGAAAAGATTGTCTGGCCCCGCTTAAATATCTGATCCACCACGATCATAGCCAGGTCTTCGTGTTGCTGCCGGGGAAGGCCCTGGAATAGCGGGACGGCAGCAATTTGATCGATCAGTTCCATAGATCTCTTTCCTGTAATGGGAAATATCATTTTCTTTTGACTTAAGTCAAGGCTTATCGCAGAGGATCAATTACGATAAAAAATAAAAAAAGATTTCCAAGGGTCCAGGATTCGAGGGGTCCAGGGAAATGCTAAAAAATATTAAAAATCCTTGAACCTATGAACCCCAGAATCCTTGAACCCTTTATTTGGGGGCACAGTCGATGAAATGGACCCAAGAAGCCAATGAGGCGATATCCAAAGTTCCTTTCTTTGTTCGGAAACGCGTGAAAAAGCAGGTGGAACAAGAAGCCGGCCGGTGCGGGGCCGGAGAGGTTCGCCTGGAACATGTGAAAACATGCCAGAGACGGTTTCTGACTCAGATAGAAGACCAGGTAAAGGGTTACCGGGTGGAAACCTGTTTTGGGCCAACTGGCTGTCCCAACCGGGCCGTCATCTCTGACGACTTCTACAAAAAGGTAGAAAAGCGTCTCGCGGGAAGGGATCTGAAATCTTTTTTAAAAGACCGGGTGAAAGGCCCTCTAAAGTTGCACCATGAGTTTCGGGTGTCTATCTCAGATTGCCCCAATGCCTGCTCTCGCCCCCAGATCGCCGACGTAGGGCTGATTGGGGCCAGAAGTCCCAAGGTCTCGGATGTGGCCTGCAACCAGTGTGGGGCCTGCGTTGAAGTCTGCCGGGAAGGGGCCATTTCACTTACAGGCCAGGCTCCTGTAGTGAATCCTGCCAAGTGTCTCTCTTGCGGCCAATGCATACCTGTTTGCCCCACAGGTACCCTTCAAGAAGCGGCCAGGGGATACCGCATTCTCGTGGGAGGCAAATTGGGCCGACATCCGAGGTTGGCCAGGGAGTTACCTGCGATCTATAGTTTGGAAGAAGCGCTGAGGATGGTTGACTGTTGCCTCGATCACTACCAGAAACATTGTGCCCGAGGCGAACGCTTCGGGGAGATCCTTGAGCAAACCGGGGTCGAGGGGTTGATAAATCAGACCAAAACGGAAGACCGAGGACCGAATATTAATGGACTTGACCGAAGACAGCAGACCGAAGATTGAGGAAACGTCTTTGGTCTCCGGCGCTCGGCCAAAAAATTATTTGTTTCTTGACTTGAGTCAAGGTTTTAGCTTTTTCGTTCGTTTATCCTAAGAAAAGAATTTACAGTGAGGTCCAGAAATATCAACTATCAAAGAAAGGAGAAAAAATGATGGGAGAAAAAGGCATGTTCTGTTATCAATGTGAGCAAACAGCGAAGGGCGAAGGCTGCACAAAGGTGGGAGTTTGTGGCAAGGAGCCAGAGGTGGCTATTCTTCAGGATCTTTTGATTTACGCCCTCAAGGGTTTATCTTTATATGCGGTGGAGGGGCGAAAGGCAGGGATCAGCGACCGGAATGTTAATATATTTACGGTTAAGAGCCTTTTTTCCACTTTGACCAATGTAAATTTTGACCCAGACCGTTTTGTAAAACTGATCCATCATGGAGTGGAATTGAGGGAGAGCCTCAAAGAAAAAGTGCGGGCGTCCGGTGGAAAAGTAGATTTTCCGGAAGGCCCGGCCACTTTTCAACCGGAAAAAACTTTAGACGGACTAATTGCCCAAGGGGAGAAGGTTGGATTGAAATCCGAACCGGCGATCAATCCCGATATTCTCTCGCTGCAGCATACCTTGCTTTTTGGGATTAAAGGAGTTGCTGCCTATGCGGACCATGCCCAGATCCTGGGACAGGAGGATGACAAGGTCTACTCCTTTATCCATGAGGCTTTGGCGGCAACTTTGAGGAAAGATCTCAGCCTGAATGATTGCCTTCAGCTGGTTCTCAAATGCGGGGAGATCAACCTCAGGACCATGGAGCTCCTGGATGCGGGTAATACCGGAGCTTATGGACATCCTGTGCCGACCCAAGTTCCCCTGGGAGCCAGAAAAGGGAAAGCCATCCTGGTCTCCGGCCATGACCTGAAAGACCTGGAGGAACTCCTTAAGCAGAGTGAGGGCAAAGGCATCTACGTATATACTCACGGCGAGATGCTTCCCGCTCATGGGTATCCCGGGTTGAAAAAATATTCCCATTTCTACGGCCATTACGGGACAGCCTGGCAGAATCAGACCAAGGAATTCGCTGAATTCCCCGGCGCGATGTTGATGACCACTAACTGTCTTCAGAGACCCAGGGATTCATATAAAAGTAATATTTTTACATGCGGCACTGTGGGCTGGCCGGGCCTCCCCCATATAAGCGACCGCAACTTTGCGCCAGTGATTGTGCGGGCCTTAGCCCTGCCGGGATTCAGAGTGGACGTGAACGGCCGATCGGTCATGGTCGGGTTTGCCAGGAATACGGTTCTGGGTGTCGCCGATAAAGTAATCGAAGCTGTAAAGGGGAAAGCCATTCGTCACTTCTTTTTAGTGGCGGGATGCGATGGGGCCAAGCCAGGCCGGAATTATTACACTGAGTTTGTGGAAAAAGCCCCCAAGGATACGGTGGTCTTGACCTTAGCTTGCGGAAAGTTCCGCTTCTTTGACAAGCAGCTGGGCGACATTGGGGGCATCCCTCGCCTGTTGGATGTGGGCCAGTGCAATGATGCTTACTCGGCCGTTCAGATCGCTCTGGCTCTCTCTAAAGCTTTCAAGGTGGGAGTAAACGAATTGCCCCTGTCTCTGGTTCTCTCCTGGTACGAACAGAAGGCCGTGGCCATATTGCTTACGCTTCTTTACCTGGGAATCAAGAATATCCGTTTGGGGCCGAGCCTCCCAGCATTTGTTTCGCCGAATGTACTGGCTACGCTGGTGAAGACTTTCAATATCAAGCCGATCA
>CAYQWO010000339.1:0-4586 GCA_964421095.1 uncultured Syntrophaceae bacterium | reverse complement strand
AAGACGATCCCCGACGAAGCGGCCTGGGCGCGGATCTCATCCGCCCGGGCCCAATCCCTGGCCTTGCGGGCCGCCTCTCTTTTGGCGATCAGGTCCTGGATTTCTTTCTCCTGTAAGCCCTTGGCCTGAAGATATCTTTTCCGTTGACTGTCAAAATATTCCGCCGGCGGTTGCTGGAAGAGGCCCAATATTTTTCCGCTTTCCCGCAGAAGATTCCGCCCTTCCATCAAGAGCGCCGAGGCTGCCGGGTCTTTGCGGAACCCCTGATCTCCCAACACCCGATTTAGAAACCGGGTCAGATCATGGAGGTGTCCCAGGGCCAAGGCGGTGTTGAAATCATCCTCCATGGCCTCCAGAAATTTTTCTTTTGCCGCGGAAACCTTCTTATAAACCTCCCGGGCCACCCCCCGCAATGTCTTCGGGCTCAAAGGAATAATCTGCCTGCTCCCGGCCAAAAATTCCCCCATCCCCTGAAGCGCGGAATAGAAACGGTCAAGGCTGCCCCTGGCCTCGGCCATGTGCTGGAGAGAAAAATCCACCGGGCTGCGATAATGGTTGGAGAGAAGAAAGAGGCGCAGGACCTCCGGATGGTGTTCTTTGAGCAAATCGCGGATGGCCAGGATGTTGCCCAGGGACTTGGACATTTTCTCCTGGTCAATGTTTACGAAACCGTTGTGCACCCAGAAGCGCACGAAGGGCTGGCCTGTGGCCGCTTCGGACTGAGCGATTTCATTCTCGTGGTGGGGGAAAATCAGGTCTTTGCCCCCGCCATGGATGTCGAAGCTCTCCCCCAGATAGCGCTGGCTCATGGCCGAGCATTCGATGTGCCACCCCGGCCGTCCTTTGCCCCAGGGACTATCCCATTCCGGTTCTCCTGGCTTACTGGATTTCCAAAGAGCAAAATCCAGGGGGTTATCTTTGCGCTCATCCACCTCCACGCGGGTGCCGGCCCGCATCTCTTCAAGGTCGCGCCCGGAGAGCTTTCCGTAAGAAGGAAATTTCTCCACGGAGAAATAAACATCCCCATCCACAGTGTAGGCGAAACCTTTGTCCAACAATTTTTGGATGAGCGCGATGATCTGAGGAATGTTTTCCGTGGCCCGGGGCTCATGGGTCGGCCGCTCCACATCCAGTGCCTGCATATCCTCCTCGTACTCCCGGATGTACCGCTCGGCGAGCTTCTGGGAAGAAACCCCCTCCAGGTTGGCCCGCCGGATGATCTTATCATCCACATCCGTGTAATTGCGGACGTAGGCCACTTCGTAGCCCAGGTGGCGGAGAAAGCGGAAGATGACGTCAAAGACTACCGCCGCTCGGGCATGCCCGATGTGGCAGCGATCGTAGACCGTGACCCCGCACACATACATCCTGACTTTCCCCTCTTGCAGCGGCGTAAATTCTTCCTTCTTTTTTGTCAAAGAATTGTAAATTCGGAGAGACATAACTCCTCAAAAAAGAATTCAGAAGACAGCCCCGCGAAACGCGGGGTCAGAATCCAGAAGAGATGAAGTATGGGTTTCTTATCCTGAATTCTGGCTCCTGAATTCTGTCTTTACATTGGACTGCGATTTTCCAGGGATTTCCTCAAAGTGACCTCGTCGATGTACTGCAGGTCTCCGCCCATGGGCACTCCGCGGGCGATGCGCGTCACCCGGATGCCCAGAGGCTTGATGATTTGGGAGAGGTACTGGGCCGTAGCTTCCCCTTCCACTGAGGGATTGGTGGCCAAGATCACTTCCCTGACTTTGCCTCCCTGGAGACGCAAGAGAAGCTCGCTGATCCGCAGATCATTGGGGCCTACGCCCTCCAACGGGGAAAGGACTCCCTGGAGAACGTGGTAAAGTCCCCGAAAGCTGCCGCTCTTTTCTAAAGCCATTAAGTCCTCTGGCCCGCTGACGACACAGATGACTTCTCCATCCCTCCTAAGGTCCTGGCAGATGCGGCAAGGGTCTTGATCCGTAAGGTTGAAGCACAGGGAGCAGAGCCGAATCTTCTCTTTGACTTCCAGAATGGCCCGGGCCAAGTTCCCGGCATCCTCCCGGGAAGACCGCAGGATGTGCATGGCCAGCCGGGAAGCGGTCTTGGCGCCCACCCCGGGCAGCTTGGTCAACTCCTGGATCAGCCGGGTGATGGGCTGCGCGTGCTGGGTAGGCATCTCCCGCTCACATCAAACCCGGGATGTTGATCCCACCGGTGAGTTTCTTCATCTCCTCGGAAACCATTTCCTGGGCTTTTTTCAGGGCCGCGTTGACCGCAGCCACGATCAGGTCTTGCAGCATCTCCACATCCTCAGGGTTGATCACCTCTTTCTCCACCTTGATGGATAGCAGCTCCTGCCGGCCATTGGCCACGGCCGTTACCATTCCTCCGCCAGCCGTGGCCTCAACCGTACGCGTGGCCATCTCCTCCTGCACTTTCAGCATCTTGGCCTGCAGTTGCTGAGCCTGCCGCATCAGATTTCCAAATCCTTTGGTCATCGCGGCCTCCTTATATATCTTTGATTTCCACGACCCGTCCCCCAAAAATATTGATCGCTTCCCGCACGAGGGGATGGTTCAAAGCTTCTTCTTTATCATCCCGGGAATTTTTTTCTCTATTCTTTTGTTCTTCTTCCCCAACCCGATGGCCGCGGGGAACGGCATCGGATGCCAGGCCCACAACCTGGACCCGTACGGGCCTTTTAAAAAATTCCGAGCTTAGGCTTCCCAGGAGGGAGCGATTATCGGCCTCCTCCATCCGTCCGAGGTAAAAGGATTTTTCCGGATAGCCGATCTGCAGCAAGTCCTTTCCCAGCACCAAAGGGTACCCGTGCTCCAGGAGGGAAGCGAAAGGCGGCTTTTTCTTCTTGGCAAAGTTGACGAACTCCTTCCATACGCTATCCAACTCTTCTGGTACCCCGACAGGAAATCCTTCGGGCACTTTCGGCTCCGCTTTCCTTATGTCTTTGTCGGACTTTGCGGGGGTCAGCGTTTCTGGCTCTTCTTTTCCAGTCGTCAAACGCTTGTCTGGTTGGCCCTCAGCCTGCAAGATAAGCGGAGAGGCCGGCTGCTCTATCGCGGAAGGAGATGAAATGACCGCTCCGCTGAGCAGTCTTTCTTCCATGACCCGCAGTCTCTCCAGGACTTCTTCCACTGAGAGAATTGGCTTCCTCCGCGCCAGCCGGGTCAAAGTCATCTCCAGGACCAGCCGGGGGAAGGCTGACCGGGCAGCTTCATCATGGGCGGACAACAAGGAGCGGAAAAGGCTATGGATTTCTTCCACAGAAAGGTTCTCTGTCAACCCGGCCAGGTCGCGGACCTCTTCCTGCGGCAGGTCGATCAACCTGGCGGGCTCCCCACTGGCCAGCGGAAATACTTTGAGAACCATAAGGTCGCGCACGAGCTTAGCCAGCTCCTCGCAGAACTCTTTGAGATCGTAGCCAAAGCTGTGGACCTCGTCGACAATTTGCAGCAGGCGGGGTCTGTCTCCGTCGGCTAAAGCGCGAACGGCCTCATGCAGGATTTTCCAGTCAATGACTCCCAAAACTTCGATAACTTCCTCATCGGAGACCTTCTGCCCGCTAAAAGAGAGAACTTGATCCAGCAGGCTTTGCGCATCCCGCATGGATCCCTCGGCTTGCCGGGCGATGAGATGGAGGCTCGGGTCGCTGATCTCCATCCCCTCCTGGGTCGCGATCTTCCTCAACTGCTCCAGGATCGAAGCCAGAGGAATACGTTTGAAATCATACCTCTGGCAGCGGGAGAGGATGGTGAGCGGAATCTTGTGGGGCTCAGTGGTGGCGAAAACGAAGATGACATGGGGTGGAGGCTCTTCCAGGGTTTTGAGGAGGGCATTGAAGGCCTCGGGGGTGAGCATGTGCACTTCATCGATGATGTAGACCTTGTACTTATTCTTGGAGGGAAGGTACTTGACGTTCTCCCGTAATTCCCGGATTTCGTTGATCCCCCGGTTCGAGGCTCCGTCAATTTCCAGGACGTCCACAGAGATTCCTTCGCGGATCTCCTTGCAGAAGGAACAATGATCGCAGGGGTGGGGGGTGGGTCCCTCCTGGCAATTGAGGGCCTTGGCCAGGATCCGGGCTACCGAGGTTTTGCCTACGCCCCGCGGACCGGCAAACAGATAGGCGTGGGCCACCCGCTGCGTGGCGATGGCATTCTGCAACGCCTGGGCAATCGGCCTCTGCCCAACCACCTCCTCGAAGGTCTGGGGTCGCCACTTTCTGGCCAGGACTAAGTAGGACATATCACAGATGTCGCCTGTGGATCGATACAGTTAACGATTGACTCCTGGCTATTGGCTTTTAAGGTTTTACGCTAAACGAAGTTTTTTAAAGCTACCGGCTATAGGCTACAAGTTAAATGTAAAATTTGCCCTGCAAATTTTTGGGGTGATAGCCAGGCACCCCTGCGGCACACGGAGACAGTTACGGCCGCTGCTTCCTTCCGGACCTGACGGGGTTGGTAACCTTCCGTTGCGCAGGACCCGGCTATCACAGATTTTGCCAAGGGCAAAATACTTTTAGCTGTTAGCCCTTAGCTATTAGCTGCAGCTATCCGCCCTCAACCTTTAAGTATTGGCCCTTGGGT
>CAYQWO010000338.1:0-4593 GCA_964421095.1 uncultured Syntrophaceae bacterium | reverse complement strand
GTGCCCCCGCAACACTGCCCAAAGTCCGGACCAGCCTTGGGGCTCCCGCCCCTGGACCGCAAATTTGTCATGAGTCTTCTGATCCATCAGGATGCGGGAAATGAAATCTAATATTTTCATTTTTCTGGAGGTCGCCGGAACTTTTTAAAAAACTATAAATTTATAGGACGCTGATCTTCGCAGATAACTACAGATAATTATCTTGTTTTTCGTTTATCCAGATAATCCGTATTCATCCGTGTCCAAAAAGCAATTTCCTATACAATCAAGCTACGGGATTGGCCATCGCCCCCAGCAGATCACGAGCTGCGGCCTGGAGCCGGGCCATGTTGACGCCAATCTCCTTATCTTCAGTGCCCATAAAAGCCATCAGCTTTTCTTCACTTAACTTCGGGGCGATGAGCGTTAAAATGGGGCAGACTCCTAATATCAGAGAATACGCCACTCGCCTCGCCCACTCTTTTACCCCCTGGCCAGACTGCGTACCTTCAGGAAAAATCGGCGGGATTCCCGTGCTGAAGCCGAGCCTTTCCGCCATGGCAGTAATTTCGTTTTCGGGGCCGGGCCAGGGGGCGAGGTTCTGGATATTCGGCAATCCCTTTTCCGATAGGTCTTCACCCTGTTGCAGGAGGTTCAAAAAGGCCCCCGGCTTGCCCTTTTCCCCTCCGCCTTTTGCCGGCCCCAGACAGAGCGCTGCGGCCATGGGCTCCAGCCCCAGACGGAAACACTCGGCCAGAAAGGAGAAGGCATCTTCCCCCTGATGGCGAAAAGCCAAGGCACCACCTGGATCCGTCAAGAGGAGCGTCTCCTGGGTTTTCTTTTTTTTCGGTATCAACCAGGATGAGCTTTTTTTCTCGACAAGAGTCTGGCAGGGGAAAAAGCAGTGAAAGCAAGCGAAATGCTTTGCCCGAGAAGGAAAAAGCGCTGGATCGAAAGCCTTCTCTCCCAACCTTTTTAGAATCGCCATTGACCCGGCCGTTTTCGGCGGGATTCCCTTTTTGATTTCTTCGACCATCTGCCGCCAGAGAGCCGGGTGATCGGGACGAACCTTCATCCTGCCACCGATGCCCATCATCAACAATGCTTTCAATTTTTTTCGGCCCCACAAAGTGCCGAAACCAGCTTTATCTAAAGTTCCCCAAAAATTCTGGTTCACCTGGGCATAAAAGGTCTTCCCTTCCCCAGCTGGCCCGATGGCCAGAATACACCGGCCATCCCCTGGATTGGCTGAGCGCATGGCCCGAACGGTCTCCGGAATGTCCTTTCCCCAAAGCGTTTCGGCCGAAGTCAACTCGGCCTGGCCTTTCCTCACCCGCAGCATCACGGGTTTGGCAGCCTGGCCCAATAAGACCAGATAATCCAGCCCGGAGAACTTCAGTTCTGCCCCGGCCTGCCAGGTCAGGGGGACATGGTAGAGTTTCCCATTCACCGGGCTCTGGGCAGTCATGACCGCAAGGCACGAAGCTGGAGCAAAGCTACCCGTTAACGGTCCGGTACTCAAAATGATAGGGTCGGATCCCGCGTATCGTTGATAGAGGGCCAAATTGAGGGTCGCGCCTCCCATCTTTGACTCAGCCTCTTCTGACTTTAGGCTTTCCTGCCGGACCTTGCCGGAGGCCAGGTCAACGACCAATCCTCTGCCTTCGTAAAATTCCAGCCAGTTCATGATGAAGGCTCCCGGGACGTCCCTCCGACTGCGGGGGCAACAAAATCCTCAGCTCTTTGCGGACTGACACCCTGCCCTTTCCATCGCACCTTGGCGGCCCCGTAAGGGCAATATTCCACGCAGCGGAGGCACATGGTGCACTCCGTCATGGAAATAAAGGGTGAAACCCCCTCGCGGAGCATATCCTTATCGACGATGCCCACCGGGCAAACCTCAGCGCATTCCATGCAGGAGAATTTTTTGCATCGTTGAGCGCCGATGACCACTTTAACCAGTCCCATCTTGGCCATCAGCCCAAAGAGAGCTCCCACGGGGCAAAGATACCGGCACCAGTTCCGCTTCTCTCCCATCTCCAGGGCCAGGGCGACGGGGATGACGGCCAGCTCCGACCCGAGAAAGAAATCTTTGACGCCGTATGAACGGCAGATGGTGCCAATCGGACATACGGGGCAAAAGACCTGGTGGCCAACGGCCGCACTGCCGATGACGGAAGCGGCGAGCACACTGTATTTTGTTTGGCGGTTCTTCAGTAATCCGGGGTTCCCAAAACGGGGGAGGAAACGCCCCACCAGGTCGAGAAAGAAACCAAATGGGCAAAGCCACCCGCAAAAGACCCTGCCGAAGAAAAACGAAAGGGCCAAAAGAACAAGGGCGGAAGCGATAGTCGCCAAAATAATCGCCCGCGATGCTACTATTTCCTGCAGAAAGCCCACAGGACAGGTCAGGTTGAACTCCCCCACAGAAAGAGAGCATACCGTTCCTACGAGGACGATGACAAGGAGGAGGAAAGCCGCAGCCTGCACGGCCCAGCGGGGGAAGCGAATCCAACTGAGGGATTTTCCCGGAGCATATCGCAAAGCTCGGCTCGGGCAGGCAGGAACGCAGGCTGGCTCTCCTCCGCAGAGGTCGCATTTTTGCACTTGGTTGGTTTCTGGGTCCCGTAGCGGAGCTCCTTCCGGGCAAGCAGCGATGCAAAGCCCGCAGTCCACGCAAGCCTGGGAATCGAGGTTGACCAATCCCTCCTGGTCCCGCGAGATGGCCTTTAGCGGGCAGACCTCCAGGCAGAGAGGTTCCGCGCAGTGCTGGCAATAAATGGCGTATATTTTCCCCTGTTCTTCCAGGCAGACGGGACGAATAGCGGCATTCCCGGAAGAGATTACCCCAAAATGGCTTTGACCGCAAATCATCTCGCATGTTCGGCACCCGGTGCAAAGGCGGGGGTCGAATAGAAGAGCGGGATGGTTAGTTTTCAGGCGATTGGAATTTTTCATGAAGGGTTCGGCATCCACAAATCCCGTCCCGGTACAGCGGGAGAAGAATCCCCCCTCGCCCCCCTTTCGTAAAGGGGGGTTGGGGGGATTTGACAATCCTTTTTATGTTTCAGCATGACTCGTTATCAAGTGTTCAGCAAGGCATAGCGCTCCCGTCGGCAGGTTGGGCAAAGATTTAAGAATTGCCAGTTCACTTTGCCCAGGCGCTCTTCCAGGTACGTCATCACATGGCGGGGCAGAAAGAGCTTTCCGCAGTGCTGGCAGAAAAGCCCCTGCCCGGCCATTCCCACCTCTACGGCCAGCTTCCGCAAACCAGCGGTGAGATCCCGGCAGCTCACCCCTCCGGGGCATGTTTCCGTGCAAGCATTGCACTCGGTACAAAACCAGATGCTTTCATCCTTCATGGGATCCGGGCCCAGCAAGGCTTTCTTCAGCACTCCCCGGGGAGAAATTTCAAAGGAGAAGGAGGCGTACATCTTGGCCATAGGGCAGCCTACCACACATTTGCCGCATTCCACGCAGCGGAATACCCCCGATTCGGCCATAATCTGTTCGACCCTTCTTTCCAGTTCCTCGCTCATTCAGCCTTCTCCAAGCGCACCGCGCATACTTTCAGCTCTGGCATTTTGGACTCCGGGTCGAGGGCCTTCTGGGTCAACACATTGGCCGCACTCTCGGCAAAGTGGAAAGGGATGAATATTTCACCCTTCTCCACTGCCCCGGTAACCCGAGCTTCGACCTGGATTGAGCCCCGGCGAGAAGTGACCCGCACCTTCTGCCCCTCTCCTACAGAGATGGCCATGGCATCTTCCGGGTTAATCTCTGCGTAACCTTGAGCCTGCTCACCAGAAAGGGCCGGAGATTTCCGGGTCATGGTCCCTGTATGGTAATGGCAGAACATCCGGCCCGTGAGAAGGCGGAAGGGATATTCTTCGTCGGGAAACTCTTCATGAGGCCGATGACGAACCGGGTGGAATTTTCCTTTCCCCCTGGCGAATCGTTCGGCGTGAAGATAGGGAGTTCCAGGATGGGCCTCATCGGGACAGGGCCACTGCAATCCTTTATCCATCAGCCGGGAGTATTTAATCCCGCCATAAGATGGGGTCAAAGCAGAGATTTCTTCCATGATCTTTTCCGGGCTCTGATAATCTTGAGGACATCCCAGGGCCCCCGCCACCCGGCAAAGGATCTCCCAATCCGCCAGGGCACTCCCCGGCGGCTCCACGGCTTTGCGCAAAAGCTGCACTCTCCTATCGGTATTCGTAAAAGTCCCTTCTTTTTCAGCGAAGGACGCCGATGGGAGAACTACGTGGGCCAATGTGGCCGTCTCGCTCAGGAAGATGTCCTGGACAACCAAGAAATCGAGGCTGCTCAATGCCTGACGCACTCCATCGGAGTCGGGATCACTCAGGATGGGGTTCTCTCCCATGATGTAGAGACCTTGGATATCTTTTCCGGCCCCGGAAATAATTTCCATGAGGGTTTTGCCGGTCTCTGAAGGCAAAGTGAGTTTCCAATTTTTTCCAAACTTCTCCCGGACCTCAGGGTCGCTCAAACGCTGGTAGCCTGGTAAGACGTCAGGCAAAGCTCCCATGTCACAGGCTCCCTGCACGTTGTTTTGCCCCCGCAACGGGTTTACGCCCGTCGAAGGTCTTC
>CAYQWO010000337.1:2404-4599 GCA_964421095.1 uncultured Syntrophaceae bacterium | reverse complement strand
GGTCTGTTCAAGGCCTTCCTCGAGATGATAAAGAGGCGACCATCCGAGGTCTCGTTCAAGTTTTGAAAAATCGATCGCGTATCGTCTATCGTGACCTGGACGGTCTGTGACAAAGCGAATCAGGGATTTCGGCTTGGCAAGAATCGTAAGAACCTTCTCGGTAATCTCCAGGTTGGTTCTTTCCCCCTCTCCCCCGATGTTGTAGATTTCCCCTTCTTTTCCTTTTTCCAGGATGACCTGCAAAGCGCGGCAATGATCTTGAACGTGTATCCAATCCCGGATGTTCATCCCATCCCCGTAAATGGGCAGCGGCTTGTCTTCGATGGCATTGGTGATTAGAAGCGGGATCAGCTTTTCGGGAAATTGATAAGGTCCATAATTATTAGAACAGCGGGTGATAATCGCCGCCAGGCCATACGTTTTAAAATAAGACCGGACCAACAGATCAGCCGCTGCCTTGCTGGCCGAATACGGGCTATTGGGCGCCAGAGGGGTATCTTCGCGAAATCCCGGGGCATCCAGCGGCAGGGACCCGTAGACTTCATCTGTGGAAACCTGGATAAATTTTTTAATCCTATAGCGCAACGCGGCATGGAGAAGAACCTGGACTCCCACCACATTTGTTTGAAGGAAAATGTCCGGCTCGTAAAGGCTCCGGTCCACATGCGATTCGGCGGCAAAGTTAATAATGGCTTCCACCCCCTTTTTCAGGAGGGTTTCTACCAGCTGCCCATCGCAAATATCTCCCTGTACAAATTGGTAACCGCTGTTAGAGGAGAGAGTTGCTAAATTCTCCAGGTTTCCGGCGTAAGTCAATTTATCCAGATTCAGAATCTCGTAGTCGAGTCTCGGAATCGAGTCGTTCCGACTTGTCGACTGGTAATCATATCGATGAGGGCTTTGGGGACCCAATAAGAAATGAATAAAATTGGAACCGATGAAGCCCGCTCCGCCGGTAACTAATATTTTCATAAAATCACGTCCGTCTGGTCTGTTCGGTCTATCTGGTCTATTTGGTCTATTTAGTTTATTGGCGGCCTTTCTCGCCTTCCTTGTCTTTCCCGCTTTTCTTGCTTTTTTAAACTCATCCATCCTTACGGGACCAATCGTAAGGGATCTCCCCTCCATGGGGTGGGACTCGGAATTCGTCGGGTTCTTGATAATCGTACACCTCGGTCGGGCAATTGATCACGATGGCTTCGTTCTCACTGATGCATTTGAACCCGTGGTAGACATAGGCCGGGATCTGCAGAAGGGTCGGATTATGTTCCCCCATAAAAAATTCGTTAATTTCCCTGTAAGTGGGCGATCCCGCTCGACCGTCATACAGGACGACCTTCATCATCCCCTTCACCACCACAAAATTGTCCACTTGTTTCTTGTGGTAATGCCAGGCCTTTACGGCTCCTGGGTAGGCCGTGGTCATATAGACTTGCCCGAACTTGATGTAAAGGTCATCATCTGCGCGGAGCATTTCCATCAATCGCCCACGCTCGTCCGCCACCACCTTTAGCTTTTTTATCTTTACACCTTCGATCATTTGAGTACCCGTCCCTCTCTGTA
This sequence comes from uncultured Syntrophaceae bacterium, assembly GCA_964421095.1. Taxonomy (GTDB): domain Bacteria; phylum Desulfobacterota; class SM23-61; order SM23-61; family SM23-61; genus CAYQWO01. The sequence goes on along the minus strand of CAYQWO010000337.1, from coordinate 3,036 downwards.
ACCTCGGTGCTCTCTGTGGCTACAATTTGTTCGCACCGGTCTGCGCGACCAAGTTACTGGCACGCAGAAGGGATTCGAACGTTCCGGCATCGGTCCACCATCCCTCCAAAATGTCATAGGTCAGATTACCACGGCGGATGTATTCATTATTCACATCCGTGATCTCCAATTCGCCCCGGGCTGAGGGCTTCAGAGTTTTGATGATATCAAAGACCGTGGAGTCGTACATGTAGATGCCGATCACGGCAAATTTAGACCGAGGGTTCTTGGGTTTCTCTTCAACTTTGATAATTTTGTCCCCCCGGATCTCCGGCACTCCAAAGCGCTGAGGGTCAGGAACCTCCTTGAGCAAAATCTTGGCCCCATCCCGTTGTTTTTCAAAGGCCCGAACAGGTGTAAAAATATTCTTCTCGATAATATTATCTCCCAGGATTACACAGATCTTCTCCTGATCGGCAAAATATTCGGCCAAGCTTAAGGCGGCCGCGATCCCCCCTTCCCCTTCCTGGTAAGTATAATTAATATGTTGCAGGCCAAATTCTTTCCCGTTCCCTAACAGCCGGAGGAAATCCCCGGCATTATTTCCTCCGGTGACAATCAATATATCCCGAATCCCGGCATTGATCAATGTG
>CAYQWO010000337.1:0-2304 GCA_964421095.1 uncultured Syntrophaceae bacterium | reverse complement strand
GGAAAATTCATCTGGATTCCCCAGGTTGATTGGTTCAATTTCCTGGGAAAAAAGGAGCCGAAAGATCCCTTCGATTAGGTCATCGATATAGCAGAAGCTGCGTGTCTGGGAGCCATCGCCATAAATCGTCAAATCTTTCCCCTGCAGGGCCTGGAGGATAAAATTCGGGACCACTCGACCGTCATTCAGCCGCATGCGGGGCCCATAGGTATTAAAAATTCTGGCGATGCGCGTATCTACCTGGTGATACCGATGGTAGGCCATGGTCATGGCCTCGGCAAAGCGTTTGGCCTCATCATAGACCCCCCTTGGACCGATGGGGTTCACATTCCCCCAGTAATCCTCCGTCTGCGGATGAAGCAGAGGGTCCCCGTACACTTCAGAAGTGGAAGCGAGGAGGAAGCAAGCCTTTTTCTCCTTCGCCAGCCCCAATGCTTTGTGCGTCCCCAAAGACCCTACTTTCAACGTTTGAATGGGATAATTGAGGTAATCCACAGGACTGGCTGGCGAGGCAAAATGGAGGATGGCATCTACCTCTCCCTCGACAAAGATATAATTGGTAACATCATGCTTGATAAAAGTGAAGCGGGAGTTTCCAGCCAAATGGGATATGTTCTCCGTCGTTCCTGTGATCAGGTTGTCCAAGCACAGAATTTCATGCCCTTCAGAGATGAACCGATCGCAAAGATGACTTCCAATAAAGCCCGCCCCTCCGGTGATAAGAATTCTCATCCCCTACCTTCCCATTCCTACATATTCAAAGCCCATCGCTATCATTTCGGATCGTGGCAAAAAATTTCTTCCGTCGAGGATAAAGGGCCTGGCCATAACCCCGCGTATTTTGGCCCAGTCCAGATGGAGAAATTCTGGCCATTCCGTGGCCAGCACTAATGCTTCCGCCCCTTCGGCCACCTCATACGGATTTTGCCCGTAGAAAATTTCCGGGATCTCGCTGGAAGCCTTCTTCATCGCCTGGGGGTCAAAGGCGCGGATGTTGCATCCTTCTTGCCGGAGTCGGCGAATCAATTCTATGGCCGGGGCAAATCGAATGTCATCTGTTTGGGGTTTGAAAGCGAGCCCCAAAAAGGCAATGGTTTTTTCCCGCAAAACCCAGAGATTTTTTTTAAGTTTTTCTACGGCCACGTCGATCCTCGATTTATTGATCTTCTCCACTTCCTTTAAGAGGGAAAAATCATATCCATACTTTTCCGCGATGCGCACGAATGCCTGGAGGTCTTTGGGGAAGCAAAACCCTCCAAACCCCAGTCCGGCCTTCAGAAACTCTTTTCCAATCCGTGCGTCCCACCCCATTCCCTCAGCAACCTCTTGCACATCGGCGCCAACTCTTTCGCAAATTTCGGCGATCGCATTGATGAAAGAGATTTTCATCGCCAAAAAAGAGTTGGAAGCATGTTTTATGAGTTCCGCGCTTTTCACGTCGGTCACGAAAAAGAAGGGCTTGGGCATAGGCGGGCAGGAGGAATGCACCGGACAACGGAAGGTACGTTCCAGAATGGGAAGGTAAATTTGCCGCAGAACATCTTCGGTGTGCCGGTTGTCTACTCCGACTACTATTCGGTCGGGATGAAAAAAATCGGAAACCGCCGACCCCTCACGAAGAAATTCTGGGTTGGAAGCCACAGCAAACTGGCCCTTTTCCTCCCGGCGGTAAATTTGCAGGGTGCGATAGATATACTCGCCCGTCTGGACTGGAACCGTGCTTTTCTCAACTACGAGTTTATGGGAGTCCGCCACTGCCGCCACTTCGCGGGTAACCTTTTCCACAGGGGAGAGGTCTGCTTCCCCATTTTCCAGGGGGGGAGTCCCCACACAAATAAAGATGATTTCTGAATTCTTCGCTCCATGGGAAATATCTACCGAGAATGAAAGGTTTCCGCGTCTCCGATTTTGATGGACTAGATCCTCAAGGAAAGGCTCATAAATGGGCATCTGCCCGGCATTGAGCATTCCAATCTTTCCTTCGTCATTATCGACGCAAATGACCCGATGTCCAATATGCGCCAAGCAAGCCCCACTTACCAGCCCTACGTATCCGCTTCCAATCACGCAAATGTTCATGAATTTTTCCTTTTCACACCTTTTTAGCGCAATCGATACCCACATGCATTAAGCCAACTAAAGTCATGAATAGTTGCGAATGTTCACCTCCGATAGTAGGTTCGGTGATCCCCCCTATCGCTAACGTAATTAAGTAGCCAACTCCGCCAAACCATAAACCCGAATAGATCGGATCTCTGACTTTCTTCCTGTAGGTTGCGATGAAGTAAATATAGAAAACAATCC
>CAYQWO010000336.1:1614-4601 GCA_964421095.1 uncultured Syntrophaceae bacterium | reverse complement strand
GGGATTGAGGACAAAAGTTCCGTTTAAGATCACCGTGGGGGTTGCCCGGAGTCGAATCCTATCCACCACAGCCAGGTCCTCTTCTACTCTCTTTTTCCCTTTACCCGTTTCCAGAGCATTCTGAAAAGCCTGCAAACTGTAACCCTTTTCTTTGAGAATAAGCTCGATCTTCTGTTTTACAGCTTCATTTCCCGCTTTCACAAAAATTTGGCCTTCATCGGAGAACAGATAGTCATGAATCAGCCAGAAGGCATCTTTATTCACTTCCTCCACGGCCATAATCATCGCGGAAAGATCGAAGGGCTTTCCCTGGCGCTGGAGGGGAAAGTGTTTGAATACATATTTAATATCTTGGGGATATTTGGCCAAGAATTCCCTCATCTTCGCCCAGGACTTTACACAGTGAGAACATTCGAAGTTTGAAAATTCCACTATTATTACCTTTGCCCCGGCCGGACCCCGGATGGGAGATTTTTCGATTTCCAGGAGGGCAATATCAATCTTTCGAGGTTTGGGTTCTCCGGCCTCTTTGCGAGTCACGTTTTCACCCCTAATGAAGAGGTTCCCAGCGATGACTCTCTCCCCTGTTGGGTCCACGTAAACCACAATCGGAACTTCCCTTTCTGGAGCGGAGACGAGCAATTTTACCGCCAAAAACCCCGGGATCTGGCTTTCCCATTTTTCGAGATATTTTATCTCCCAATCCTTAGGCACGCGATATTGGCTTCTGGCATATTCGACGGCCACCTGGGCGATTTTGTTCTCTTGGGAAAATCCCTGAGGGGGTGAAAAAAAGGTTATCCAGAAAAAGCCAGCGACTAAAAAAGCCGTTTTTTTGGACATCTTTATCTCCTCCTGGCAACACCGTTTAGCTTTATATAATATCGGCACAAAAAGGCGGGCCCTAAGGAATTTTCTTAGCTATCTAATGACGCTTTAAGAATTCGCGGGCGAAGGAGAACGGCCGTTAACGCCAAGGAGCATGCCTTGGTCATCCCTTTATTCGATCAGGAGAAGCCCGAAGCGGTTCATCTCTTCTCCATAATCTTTGAGAACCTGGATCGGATAACCCATCTTCCAAGCCGTTGCGTAAACGTCCACGCAGAAAGCCTCCAGGGTCGGGCGGGAGAGGAGAGGCTGGCGGCATTCTCGTTTGCTCTCCTGGCATCGATTGCATAGACTACAGGTCGCTGGTGGCAAGGCAAAGGCCTTGTAAAAACCCGACAGAAAGACCTCTTTTTCGAGGTCGAGTACGCGCCGGTTCAGGTCGCGGTACCAGGAGAACCTCATCTCCGGTTTTTTGAATTTCTTAGCGAAGTGAAAGAAAAGGCCAGATTTATACTCCCGAAAAAAATTGGTACATTCGGCCACCGAAGGAACTTCCGGGGGACAGCAGGCCTTTTGTCCATAGCGCGAACAGCCATACAGGCATTTTGCCCTTATCCAATGGCCGGTGATGATCGATCTGGGTTGAATCCATTTGAAATCCCGGAGATCGTGAGCCTGGGCCATTTTCTCAATTCGCCTTACCGTTTTCTGGGTCATCATGTTTCCCTTCGCCGTATTTTCTGGACTGCCAGATTCAATCTAACCCATCTCCGTCTATGGAGCAAGACCAAAAAAACAAATCCCTGTTTTTCTTGCAGAAACTGGGCGAAAACTCAGGGGCAAATCAATGGGTCATCGGAAGAAGAGCTGGAGGGAGAAGCCCTCGTCCGGGGACCATCGATCCGCCGTTCAGGAAATCGCCTTTGGTTTTCTCCCTTCAACTTTTATGCTCAGGACGGGGCTGACGATCTTTTGGGCTCTCTCTGGCTGGATATTTAACTCTTCCAGGATCGCTCTGCCGGTGGGATCATTGGCCAGCCATTCGAGCGAGAAAGAGGCCTGATCTACGATGCGTACATCCTGAAATCCCGTCTCTTTTATCGTCCGGATATATTCATCTTTAAGAATCGCTCCGGAAAGGCAGCCCACATATGCTTCTACAGAATTCTTTATGAATTTCGGCAGCTCTTTCAGCAGAACAATGTCCGAAACCATCAGCCGGCCTCCGGGTTTGAGCGCGCGGAATGCTTCCTGGAAGACCCGCTTTTTATCCGGGGAGAGATTGATGACGCAATTGGAGATGATGACGTCCACATGGTTATCCGCCACCGGGAGGTTCTCAATCTCTCCCAGCCGGAATTCCACATTTTGGTAATTCCCCTTGCGGGCGTTTTCCCGGGCGCGATCGATCATCTCCGGGGTCATGTCAACCCCGATGACCTTTCCTTTCTTCCCCACTTGCTTCGCCGCCAGGAAACAATCAAAGCCGGCACCGGCTCCGAGGTCGAGAACCGTTTCCCCCTCTTTTAAAGAAGCGAGGGCTACCGGGTTTCCACAGCCGAGGCCTAAATTGGCTCCTTCCGGAACTGTCTGGGATTCTTCCTCCGTGTACCCGATCCGCTTGCTGATCTCCTTTGCCCGATCGACATTTCCGCAGCAGGAGCTTACGGGAGCACAGCATGATTTCTCCTTTCGGGCAATTTTCGCATACCCCTCGCGGACGATTTTTTTGATCCCTTCCTCTTTCATGTTTATGTCCTCCGTTCTTATCTTTTAAAAATCTCTTTCATCACCGGTCCTAACATTCCCTTAACCATCTCCGTGAGATCGGCCACTTTAATCAAAGAAATGCAGCATACCTGACCCTCTCTTTCCCAGCTGATTACCGCTAACTTATCCCCGGCTTGAATTCTGGCCAGGTCTCTGATTTCTTTCGGCAGCACCATCTGCCCCCGATCATCGACGCTGATGACCGATTCAACCTGGCAGCAGCCGATTCCCCCCTCCCGCGGCAGACGGCAAGCCCCCTTTGGTTTCTTACGGGCCATTTTCCTTCCCCTTTTAATGATTTGTTCTCCCCTTCGGCATAATTCTGATTATTCAGAATTTACTGAATGGTCTCATATCTCCGGGAAGTTTGTCAAGCATTTTTTAGAAAA
>CAYQWO010000336.1:0-1514 GCA_964421095.1 uncultured Syntrophaceae bacterium | reverse complement strand
AATACCCCCAGGCCCTCAATCCTAGCCTCGACGACATCTCCGGGCTTAAGAAACCAGGCCTGCGGATCGGGTTGGCGAAAAGAAGCGACCCCCCCTGGAGTACCAGAGGTGATTATATCCCCTGGCTCCAGCGTCATCTGGGACCAATAGGCGATCAATTCGGGGATCTTGAAGATCATCTGGCCGGTGGTGGATTTTTGCCTGAGCTGCCGCTCTTCATTGACCCTCAACTCCATGCTCAGCGCGTGGGGGTCCCTGATCTCATCTGGCGTCACCAGGTAAGGCCCCATGGGAGCCAGGGCATCCAGCCCTTTCCCTAAAAGGAGGAGCCTTTTCTGCATTTCCCGGGCCTGGATGTCTCTGGCGCTGAGATCGTTGAAGATTGTATAACCGGCAATATACTCCGAAGCATTTTCCTGGGGAATGTCTTTTCCTTTTTTCCCGATCACGATGGCCAGCTCGATTTCATAATCAAGTTCCTCGGTGGCGCGAGGATAAGGAACCGGCTCGTCGGGGCCGACGAGGGCCGTGGTGGCTTTCAAAAAAGCCACGGGAAATTCGGGGACGGGAACTTTGTTCTCCTGGGCATGATCGTAGAAGTTGAGCCCCATGGCGATGATTTTGCCCGGCCGCGGGACCGGCGCCTTTCGGGTGATCTCTGAAAGAGGGAATACCAGGGTTTCTCTGCGCAGACCTTTGAGGGATTTCTTTTTTTTATGCTGCCACCACGGAAGAACAAAATCCAGGGTGAGACGAGCCAAATTCATGGCCTTACCTCCCTGTTCCAGGAACGCCGTCATGTCAGCAGGAATGAATTGCGAGGCTCGCAGGTATGGCTTTTTCTCCTTTTCTACTTCTTTAAGATAGAGGGCCGCCGCTGGATGGAGGTTTAATACAGAATTTTCATCCAGTACGACTCCCAGCATTTTTTCCCCGTCCTTCTGGCGACCTGGCACAAAAGTGGTAAATTTCATCACTTTCTCCTTTTTTCATTGATTTCCCAGTTAAGATTAACCTGGAACCAGGCCTATTCCAAGCATTATTTTTGGCGATGTTAGCTGCGAGTCTAATTTTCCAAGTGATTGTATTGATTTTTTCCTTGCACTTTTGAAACTCAAATGTGCTCGGGGAAAGTGGAACGTCTCCGGAATGAAATAATAAAAAAATACATTGTTTCTCCTCAACTAATACAGCATTCACCCCATTTACTTCCCCTCAAATTCCCATCATTTTAATATAAATTTTTACAGGAGTTCAGCCTCAAGAGGAGGATGCCATGGGAAAGAGTCAGACGGAGGTAAAAGAATGGCTGGCGAAAAATCAGCAGGAAATGATCTGTTGCCCCTACCAGCCCGGCAATTTAATGATCTCCAAAAATGCCTGCTCCAAGCGCTATGGGATGGGGCAAAAGGAAGATTATCAAGATCTCATGAAGGGGGATGTCTTTAATTATGCCCATAAGAGGGGCCTTTCCTTGTGTCGGGAGTGCCCGATTGGAAAAGAACTGGCCCTGG
>CAYQWO010000335.1:2092-4604 GCA_964421095.1 uncultured Syntrophaceae bacterium | reverse complement strand
CGATAGAAGATACAGCCCCAAAATATTATAAGGCTGGAATAATTTGCTGTTGAAATAAAAAAATTATTCTGCTATCGAATAAGCAGCGATAGAAGGTCTTTGGCCTCTGGAAGCAGGCCCGGGCGGTAAATCGCCCGGCCAAATTCGGAACGAAAAATCTGCAATCCACCATGGGATAGGGGGGGTCGGGATGGGAAGAAAAGTTGCGGTGGTGGCTGTAGCCCAGATGGGCCATGAAGAAATCTTTCGTCTCAACATCCGCGAAGTCACTTACCGGGTCGTAAAGAATTTGCTGGCGCAAGCGGGCATTACCCGGGATGATATTGGAACCATTGTTACTTCATCCTCCGACTACTGGCAGGGAATTAGTTGTTCCAATACTTATTACTATGATGCTGTGGGCGGGTATCTGAAAAATTCTTCTAAAACGGAAGAAGACGGCGCCTTTGCATTTCTTTATGGATACCTGAGAGTCATGAGTGGGCATTTTGACACGGCGATTATTCACGCCATTACCAAAATGTCCGAGATCCCCGAACCCAGCACCCTTACTAACATGTACGCGGACCCCTTTTTCCAGCGTCCCGTAGGAATCGAGGACCTTTCGGCTGCTGCCTTGCAAGCCAATCTGTACATGGCCAAGTATGGAATTACGGAAAGACAAGCAGCCAAAGTAGTCGTCAAAAATCTGGGTAATGCCCGAAATAACCCGTATGCCTTCAAGAAAGAAAAGGTAACAATTCAGAAGGTTTTAAAATCAGAAAAGTTGGCCTACCCGATTAAGGCCCTGGATTGCGCCCCGGAATCGGATGCTACTTGCGCGATTCTGTTGGCCTCCGAAGAGAAGGCCAAACAGCTCACAGATACACCCGCATGGGTTAAAGGAGTTGGCTGGTCTGTTGATGATTACTTTTTAGGGGACCGTAACTTTTTGAACGGAGGCCTGAAACGCGCAGCCCAGAAGGCCTACACCATGGCGGGCATTTCCCGGCCTTTGGAAGAGATTGGCGTCGCCGAAGTCTGTGAACCCTATTCCTTCCAGGAACTCCTCTGGTATGAACAGTTAGGCCTTTGCGGCGAAGGAGAAGGTGGAAAATTTATCGACCAAGGAGTGAGTTCCTTGGATGGAAAGTTGCCGGTGAATCCTTCAGGAGGGGTTTTGGCCGCGAACCCCTATGTGGCCCGGGGCTTGATCCGGATTGCCGAGGCTGCCCTCCAGGTCATGGGCCAAGCTGAAAACAGGCAGGTGTCCAAGGTAAGGACCGCGCTGGCGCATTCCACTCATGGTTTGGCCGGGCAGCATCACTCTGTGGTAATTCTTGGGAGATAGGAGGGAAAATATGTCCAGGGCAGTGGCCATTGTCGGGTTTGGGCAGACCAAACAGGGTCGCCGGGATGATGTCAGCTATCCAGAGCTTGTCTATGAGGCGGTTAAAGCGGCCTTGGAAGATGCCCAGATTACTGCGCAAGAGATAGAGGCGGTAGTCTCTGGTTCCATGCCAGCACCGATGGAGGGGGTCAATGCGCCCCACCTTTATCTATCCGATGCTCTGGCAGCTCTCGGTAAACCTTCCATGCGGGTGGCTACCTGCGGTTCCACGGGAATGTCCATTGCCCAGATGGCGTATTATCACGTGGCTTCCGGGCTGTTCGATGTTGCCCTGGCCGTGGGACACGAGAAAATGATGGAGAATGACCCGCAGGGGACGATGTCTACTGTGGCTGAGCCTTACTTCCAAAGGCCTTTTCTGGCAGGAGCCCCGGGGATTTTTTCCATGCAATCCAATATGTACGCCTACCGGTATAACATCCCCGAAGAGAGGGTACGGCAGGCAGCTGCGGTTATTTCTGTAAACCACCACGAAAATGCCCTGGATAACCCGTTCGCCCATATTCGTATGAAGATTACTGTGGAGGACGTACTCAAATCTAAAGTGGTTTCCTACCCGGTCCGTTTGTTAGACGTGTGTCCCGCTTCGGATGGGGCTGCTGCGGTGATCTTTGCTGCCGGGGAAAAAGCCAGAGGCTTCCCCCGGAAACCCGCCTGGGTTAAGGGCCTGTATTACGCGGGGGATGAAGCCTTTTTCGGGGATAGCGACAAGGTGGTCTGGGAATCAGCCATCATCGCTGCCAGAGAGGCGTACCGGATGGCCGGAATTCAAGACCCGCGGAAAGAAATTGACGTGGCTGAAGTTTACAATCCCTTTACCTTTCAGGAGTTAATCTTTTATGAATGCTTTGGGTTCTGCGGTCCTGGGCAGGCCTGCCGGCTGGTAGAGGAAGGAGTGGTGCTTAGAGGGGGAGAGTTGCCCTGTGATCCTTCGGGTGGGGTATTATGCAGCAACCCGATCGGCGCCTCTGGTTTAATCCGGGTAGGCGAAGCTGCCCTTCAGGTAACTGGACGAGCGGACAAACGGCAGGTACCGGGGGCCAAGACCGCTCTGGCTCATGCCATGGGCGGCATGGATCAGCTGAACGGGGTGATGATTGTGAGCAGTATATTGTAAGGTGG
>CAYQWO010000335.1:0-1992 GCA_964421095.1 uncultured Syntrophaceae bacterium | reverse complement strand
TTTCTCTGGGTCCTCTGTAGTTAGATTTTGGTGAAAAGGAGGAATTTTAAAATGGACCAGGCCGAAGTGAGATTTTTAGAGCAGGTAATTTATTTACCCTATCGGTGGGCCATGGGGCCAGTTTTCACCCGGTTTTTTGAAGAGTTGAAGAAAAAGAAAATTATGGGCACTCGCTGCCCGCAATGCAACCGGGTGTTAGTCCCGGCCAGGACGTTTTGCCCAAGGTGTTTTGTGGATACAAAAGAGTGGGTCCAGGTGAGCGATAGAGGCGTGATCCGGACGTGGGCTCTGATCACTTTCAAATTTTCTGGCCAGCCGATCGAGCCGCCTTATATTACAGGTTTAATAGACCTGGACGGGGCCGACGTAGGCTTCCTGCATTGTATCGGGGGCACGGATCTTACAGACCTGGAGAATGTGAAAAAAACAATCAAGATTGGCGGAAGGGTGCAGGCGCGGTGGAAAGAAAAGCCGCAGGGGAATATACTGGACATCCAATATTTTGAGCCCGAGCGTGTAGGATAATGGAAGCAAGACTGCAGCGGGAAGGTCAAAAGAGACGGCCATCTCGGGTAATAGCCAGATTGAAATTCAATAAAAAAGGAGCATGACAATGGCTGAGGTCTGGAAGATATCCGGCTGGCGACTGGTCCGAATGATTGCCTCCAAGAAAATCAAGCCTTCGGAAGTGATGGAGGCCATTCTGGCGCGGATTGACCAGGTCAATCCCAAGATCAATGCCTTTTGTACGCTCGCCCGTGATTCGGCCATGGCCGAGGCTCGGGCAGCGGACAAGAAAATCACCCGCGCGAGATCCTTGACGCCCCTTTTCGGCGTTCCTGTATCCATCAAAGATTTAATTTTTACCAAGGGCCTGCGCACTACCTTCGGCTCCAAAATGCATGAGAACTTCGTTCCTGAACAGGACGAAGTAGTTGTGGAGAGGCTCAGGGCTGCTGGGGCCATTATTCTGGGTAAAACGTGCACCTGTGAGTTCGGCTATAAAGCCGTGACAGACAGCCCGCTTTGGGGAATCACCCGCAACCCCTGGAACCTGGGGACGACTCCCGCAGGTTCCAGCGGGGGAGCGGCTGCGGCCGTGGCCTCCGGAATGGGGCCATTGGCCGTGGGGAGCGATGGCGGCGGGTCCATCCGGGCTCCGGCAAGTTTCTGCGGGATCTTTGGCCTGAAACCTTCCCGGGGGAGGATTCCCCTATACCCTCTATTATCGGGGTGGGAAACATTGGATCGGCGCCTGGCCCACCTCGGGCCTCTGACGCGCACAGTGGCGGATGCGGCCTTGATGATGGAGGTGATGGTGGGCCGGGATGATCGCGATCCCGTGAGTTTGCCCGGAGGGAAAATCGCCCTGCGCAGGGAACTCAGGAAGGGTGTTCGCGGGCTGAAGATCGCCTGGAGTTTTGACCTTGGGTACGCTGTGGTCGACGAAAGAGTTAAGGAAGCGGTTGAATCAGCGGTCAAGATTTTTGCAGAACTAAGGGCCAAGATAGAGGAAGCCAGGCCTGACTTCTCCCCCATGCATGATGCTTTTCAAATTATTTTTGCCGGGGGTTGTGCCGGGGCAATAGGAGATCGGCTGGAGGAATGGAGGGATCGATTGGACCGGGGTTTGGTGAGGCTGACAGAGATCGGCCTGAAGGCCAGTGCCGCGGATTACGTCCGGGCAACCAATCGATCCCATATTCTCTGGGAAAAAATGCAGGCCTTTTTTGATAAGTATGACCTGCTTCTTACACCCACCCTTCCTGTCCCGCCTTTTCCAGTGGGAATCGATTGGCCCCGGGAGATAGCTGGGCAGAAGGTCCATCCTTTGAATTATCTGGCCTTTACCTACCCCTTCAATCTTACGGGTCAGCCTGCGGCATCCGTACCCTGCGGGTGGACTGCGGATGGGTTGCCTATCGGTTTGCAGATCGTGGGCAGGCGCTTTGAAGACGCTGCAGTCTTGCGAGCGGCTGCCGCCTTTGAAGA
>CAYQWO010000334.1:0-4606 GCA_964421095.1 uncultured Syntrophaceae bacterium | reverse complement strand
GTTATTAAATTCGCGGTTCGTTGCCCGCATGGGAAATTTCTTAACCTCTTCCAAAAAGGCTGCCAGGTGCTGAGCGCTATGTTCAAAATATTTGACTCCCTTCTCCCTGGTTCCCCGGAACGGGTTCCCAATAGTGGAGGTGTCAGAATACTCGTGATGTTCCATGGGCACCCAGGCTTGCTCTGTGCCCATAAATTCCACCATACCGGAACCATCTCTTTTGGAGAAGGCCGGTCCCATCCACTTTGGGGCGTGGGTCCGGTCCTGGACCGCCTTGGACATATCGACGCACGCCTCGTCATAGGCCAGACAGGCAGAGGTCTCAATCTCTCCGGAATGCCATCCCGGGGTTTCCTCTGGGGGGCCTTCGATGATCCCCTTCAACGCATTATATTCTCGTTCGGTTGGAGTCTTATACCAACAGGTGAAGGCTCCGGTCTCATAGCGGACCCGGCGGAGCACTTCGTCCACTACTTTTGAGTTGGACCCGTGGTGGGTGACAAAGACGACCTTGTTAAACCCATGGTAAATGAGCGATTTCCCAATGTCATAAACCACCCGACGATAAGTCTCGCCCGAGAGGGTAATTGTTCCAGTGCCCTCCCCCATCCCGTGCATGTGGTGAGGTGAGTAACCATAGGGAGTGATCGGGGTGTAGACAACGGATGCTTTTTCCGACGCCCTTTTCACGACCTCCCAGGTTGTTAAGGCATCACAGCCCAACGGGATATGGGCTCCATGGCGTTCTACGCTTCCCATGGGCACCATCACGACGTCGCATGTCTTGAGATATTCTGCGACATCCTCATAGGTCATGTCATGCAGGTAATAAATTCTTCTCTTAGCCACTCTTTTCTCCTTCTCGATGAGCATTTAAATTCGCTATGACTATCTGACGTTCAGAAGAAACTATATGGATGACCCCCGCTTGTCAAGAAGAAAAAATAATCCTACATTTTCAACAAGGCTCGGGAAAGGCGTTTCATGGCCTCATCCTTCCCCAAAATTTTTGCCACTTCATAGATTCCCGGGCTGACGGCCTTGCCGGTAAGGGCTACCCGAACTGCCTGCGCGAGAGCAACGAGCTTAATTCCTTTCAGGCCGACAACCTCTTTGAAGATTTCTTCCAGGCCTTTCTCGTCAAGCTCTGGGGATGATTCCAGTTTGGCGATGAGCAGCTCCAGCGATTCTTTGATGTTCGGCGTGAGATGTTTCTTAGCCGCTTTCTCGTCGAATTCCAAGTCGCGGCGAAAGTAGAACAGGGCCTGGTCAGCCATTTCAACCAGGGTTTTGGATCTTTCCTGGAGAGTTTTGGTTATCTCTGAGAGCCAGGGTAAGGAGCGCGGCTTCAAACCCCTCGCTTCCAGGAAGGGGAGGAGCATTTCGGCCAGAGTCTCAGGCTTCTCCTGGCGAATGTAAAGCCCGTTGAGCCAGAGGAGCTTCTCGGTGTTGAAGACGGCCGCAGACTTGCCGACGTTCTCTAAAGAAAATTTTTCTATTAACTCTTGCTTTGTGAAAACTTCCTGATCGCCGTAAGACCAGCCCAGACGGACCAGGTAATTGACCAGCGCTTGAGGCAAATATCCCATCTCTTTATACGCCATCACCGATGTGGCCCCATGGCGTTTGGAGAGGCGGGCCTTATCCGCTCCCAGGATCATAGGAACATGGGCAAACTGGGGGAGAGGATAGCCCAAGGCCTCATAGAGCAGGATCTGCCGGGGGGTGTTGTTCACATGGTCGTCTCCCCGGATGACGTGGGTGATGGACATAGTGGCATCATCCACCACGGCACTGAAGTTGTAAGTCGGCCATCCATCACTGCGCTGGATGATCAGGTCGTCGAGCTCCGAGTTATCGAACTCGATCGTCCCCTTGATCAAGTCGTGCAAGACGGTTACCCCATGCTGTGGAGCCTTGAAACGGATAGCGGGTGTTTGCCCGGGAATCGGCACCTTCAGGTTTCGGCAATGGCCATCATACTTGGGCTTACGTTTTTCTTTGAGGGCTTTCTGGCGCTTCTTTTCCAGCTCCTCTGGCGGGCAATAGCAGGGATAGGCTTTCCCCTCGCGCAGCAGACGCTCTACATGCTCGCGGTACAGATGCATGCGATCTGTCTGGTAGATCGGCCCCTCATCCCAGTCCAGGCCGAGCCAGGTCATGCCCTCCAGGATGGCATCGATGGATTCCTTGGTGGAGCGTACCTGGTCTGTGTCTTCAATGCGCAGGATGAATTTCCCCTTTTCGTTCCTGGCAAACAGCCAATTGAAGAGAGCGGTGCGCGCTCCTCCGATGTGCAGGAATCCAGTTGGGCTGGGCGCAAAACGCAGAATAACTTGGCTCACAGTAAACCTTTCTTTTTATTCTAATCTTAGGCCATGCGCTTTTTTAAGGTCAAGTGTTAAAAAGGAGTTCTTCCTCGATTCTGAGAAATTGGTTGTATTTCGTTACCATCTCCCCTCTCACGGGGGCCCCCAATTTGAAATAATTTGCACCGATGGCCACGGCGAGATCGGCTTGGCCCCCATCCTCAGTTTCCCCCGATCGCACCGATCCGACGATCGTATAGTGATAACGCCTGGCAATTTCAGCGGCCTCGAGAAATTCTGAAACCGTTCCTGCCTGGTTCAATTTAAACAAGGCCGCTTTTAAGGAAAATTTCTTGGCCCCCTGGATCAAGCGGTTTTTATTCGTCGCAAATAAGTCGTCACCGACAACGAAACAATCGAGTCGCTGGGTTAACTCCTGAAACCCTGCAAAATCATTCTCGTGAAGGCCGTCTTCCAGAAAGATAATGGGATAGGCCTTGGCCAAAGACAGGTAATAGGCTATGAGATCATCTCGGGTCATCGTTCCCCTTCGCAGCTGGTACCGATCTCTGGTTTCATCGTAAAAATGATTGGCCGCAGCATCTATCCCGATACCCATCTTCCCTTCATACCTGCATTGGGCGATCGCCCGGGTAATGAATTCCAGGGCTTCTTCCGTCGTCTTCAGCGGGGGAGCCAGCGCCGTAATCTGCGGGATCAGGCCAAAGGCATCTTCAAGCATCTGATGCAGCGCGTGGAACACCTCGACCCCGGCAAAGATTGCCTCTCTTAAACTCCCAAACCCGAAAGGGACTAACAGATAATCCTCAAAATCAAGCTCATTCCCTGCCGTTCTCGACCCTGATATCATATTCGGACATACAACCGGAAGAGAGCAGGCTCTGGTTCCCCCAAGATAGCGATAGATAGGCAGGGCTGCCGAGGCCGCCCCGGCACGGGCAACCGCTAAGGAAACCGCCGTAACGGCATTACCGCCAAGCTTTGATTTATTTGGTGTTCCGTCCAATTCCAAAAGTCGGCTATCGATCCCTCGCTGATCGGTCACGTCCATTCTGGCGATTCCCGGCCCGATAACCTGAAGAATATTCCCCACCGCTTTTTGTACCCCCTTCCCCATCATCCGCTTTCCCCCATCGCGAATTTCGACCGCTTCATGAGAGGAGGTGGATACTCCACTGGGGGAAGAGGCGATATAGCGCCCTCCATCACTCGTGAAAATTTCCGCTTCCACGGCAGGAATTCCCCGCCCGTTAATAATTTCCCTCGCCCCTACCTTCTGGATCACGACTTTTTTCATTTCCCCTCCAAAGTCTAACCACAGAGGACACTGAGAAGTTAGAAATTTTGGCAGTACTCCCGATGAACATCATCCGCAGATTGATCACATTCGTTCCTGTTTCTCCGGTTATCACCTGGTCTCCCAGAGCACCGAAAGCGGTGGATGAATCATGCCGTTTCAAAACATCGAACAGATCGATATTCAACGCCTTGGCCCGCTCTACGGTTTGCCCATCGGCAATCCCTCCCGCGACTTGCGTAGGGCCATCTGTGCCTTCGGAATCGATAGAAACCAGGCTGACGCCTTTATAAGTGGCAATGGCTCGGGCAAAACCTAACACCAATTCCTGATTGGGCCCGCCTTCCCCAGCCGGGCCTTCTATGGAAACGGTCGTTTCTCCGCCGCTCGCCAGAAGACACGGGGGTTCAAAGGGGCGGCCGTAGAGCTGAATTTCCTTGGCGATCCCCGCCAGCACGGTTCCCACATGTTTGGATTCTCCTTCAATCTTGGTGGAAAGAACCTGGGCGTTGTATCCCAGAGTGCGGGCGTAATTTACCGCAGCCAGGCAAGCATCACGCGGGTTGGCCGTATCGAAAATATAATTCTCTATGCCTTCAAGGCTTTTAATGGTTTCCAGGTTGCGGTCGGATAGACCTCTGAACAGATGGCTCTTCACCCTTTCGGGAGTCTGATCCCATATTTCATAATCTTTAAGCACTTTTATGGCATCAGAAAAGGTCGAAGGATCCGGAAGACACGGATCAGGCCAGGGCAAGAATTCCGGCGCTGTATCCTGCGTCAGGGTGATGATGGTGGCGGGATGAAGCATCCGCATCAGCCCACCCCCTTTGACCTTTGAGAGATGCTTACGGACGGCGTTCATTTCGCCGACAGGAGCTCCGGTCTTCAGCAGTAATTTATTCACCCGAATCTTGTCCTCCAGGTTAATTCCCTCGACCGGAAGCACCATGAGGGCGGAACATCCACCGGTCATGCA
>CAYQWO010000333.1:0-4616 GCA_964421095.1 uncultured Syntrophaceae bacterium | reverse complement strand
CAACCGTCATTTCCTGCACGCCCCAGGTGCCCATCAATCCCGTCGTCCGCGAGACGCAGTACAAAATTTCGGACTTTGTCTTCGTGGCCAACGTGGTAACCGACCCCGGCATTTTGGTGGTGCGGGCCGAGAGCCCATACAAAACTCTAGCCGAGTTTACGAAGGGTGCGAAAGATAACCCCGGGAAAATCGGGGTGGGAGTTTCATCCGCTCCCGGGGACGATTGGTTTGCGATGCATATGCTCCAAGAAATCGCCCAGGTCAAACTGAATATCGTTCCCTTCCCCGGTGATGGCCCGTCCTGGCAGGCGGCCCTGGCCGGCCATGTGGATGCTTCTTCCAACAACCTGGGGATCGTATACCCGCAGGTCAAAGCCGGGAAGTTACGGGCTCTGGCCATCATGACAGAGAAGCGGTCGCCTTATGTTCCAGACGTGCCCACTTTCAAGGAGCTGGGCTACAACTTCTTCAGCGGGTCTTCCCGCGGTTTTGCCATGCCCAAAGATACCCCCAAAGAGGTCGTGCAGATCTTCGCCAACGCCGTGAAGCAGGTCATGGAGAGTGAGGAGTTCAAAGCCAACGCTTTGAAAACTGCTTTCCCGGATGACTACCAGGGGCCGGAAGAATATGCCGCTTTCATAAAGAAACTGGGGACCATTTACCAACCGCTGTGGGACAGATATGGGAAAGCAGCCACAGGCAAGTAGTAAAATCCCCTACGCGATCATTGGGGCAGGCGCGGGGACCAAGGTGATTCCGTGAAGAACAGGGAAGCCATCTTTGCTGGTTTCATTCTGCTCGTCGGGGTGATTTACGAGGTTATGGCCCTGCGGATGCCCCGCGGAAATATCGCCTATCCCGGTCCCGGGTTTTATCCCATGCTGGTGGGGATTTTTCTCATCCTCACTGCTGGAAGCTGCTTCGCCTGGTTGCTGGCTAGAGGAAGATCGATAAGCCCGGAGCCGAGTTCCGGCCAGGTCGGGGAGAGGTTTCCTGCTGCCGGGATGACTTCTTTCCGTAAGACCACGCAGTTGTTGGCATTATTAGTATTCTATGCCTTGACCCTAAAATACCTGGGATTCCTGCTGGCGATTTTCATTTTCTTGCTGGCGTCCATCCGCATCTTTGGATACCGCCGGTGGTGGCCATCTCTGGGGATCACGGCAATTATTGTTGCGGTCTCTTACCTGTCTTTCGTGGTCTGGCTGAACGTACCCCTCCCTCTGGGATTCCCGGGAGAGATTTGGGAAAGGGTTCTGGGATAAGAGGAGTGAGTCGATGGAGGCCTTTACCGGACTCCTCCATGGTTTTTCTGTGGCCGTTTCACCGGTCAACCTCTTGTTCGGGTTTTTGGGAGCCGTGATCGGGACGATCATCGGGATTCTGCCGGGGCTAGGCCCCCTGGGAACCATGGCGCTGCTCTTGTCCTTGACCTATGGTTTTGATCCTGTGGCGGGCATGATCCTTTTCGCTGGCATATACTTCGGGGCGATGTACGGAGGATCGACCACCTCGATCCTGCTCAATATCCCCGGGGAAGCGGCGTCAGTCGTCACAGTTCTGGAAGGGTATCAGATGAGCCGCCGTGGGCGGGCCGGGGCCGCCTTAGCCGTAGCTGCGGTCGGGTCGTTCGTCGCCGGTTCCATCAGCATTGTGGCCCTGAGTTTCCTGGCCCCCACTCTGGCGAATGCGGCCCTCAAGTTTGGTCCGGCCGAATACTTTATGGTAGCCCTGGTTGGTCTCACGGTCATGTCCCGGCTGACGGGCGGGAGCTTGCTGAAGTCGCTGACCATGATCGCCCTCGGCCTGGCCTTGGGCACGGTCGGCATGGAGACAGTGGCCGGTTACCTGCGTTATACTTTCGGTGTCCCCATGCTGGCCCAGGGAATCGACTTTCTTCCCGTGGCCATGGGACTTTTCGGCATCTCGGAAGTGCTCGTGACCCTGGCAAGCCCTGAAGGAAAAGTCTCTTTACAACGGGTTAAGTTCAGAGAATTATGGCCTACCCGCCAAGAATGGCGTAGGTCCTTCTGGCCCATGATTCGGGGTTCCTTCATTGGATTTGGTACCGGCATGGTCCCCGGTCCTTCGCCGGTGATTGCCACCATGGTATCTTACAGCGTGGAGAGGCGACTCGACAGATACGGGGAGTTCGGCCGCGGGGCCATCGAAGGGGTGGCGGGCCCAGAGGCCGCAAACAACTCTGCGGTCGGCGGCGCGTATGTTCCCTTGATGGCCTTGGGGATTCCTTTTACCCCGGCCATGGCCGTCGTGATGGCGGTGCTGCTGATCCATGGCATCAACCCCGGGCCGCTGCTCATCAGCGAGAAACCGGACCTGTTCTGGGGCGTGATCGCCAGCATGTACATCGGCAACTTTATGCTGTTGGTTTTCAATTTACCGCTGGTGGGCCTGTTCGCTAACATTATCCGAACTCCCCTCTACATCCTCATGCCCGTGGTGGTACTTCTTTGTCTGGTCGGCGTTTACTCGATTAATAACAGCATTCTCGATGTATGGCTGATGATTGGATTCGGGGTGCTGGGCTACGTTATGCGCCGCCTGGAGTTTGATATCGCCCCCCTGGTCCTGGCCCTCGTACTGGGTCCGATGATGGAACGGAGCTTCCGGGAAGCCATGATGATCGGTCATGGGGAACTCAGCGTCTTCCTGGCCCGTCCTATCTCCGCCTCATTTCTGGCGGTGGGAATACTGGTCATGGTCGTACCTCCTGTGGTGAGGGCAGTAAAGGGGCGCTGGCAGCGGATATACCGGCTGTGGTTGAAGTGATTATTAAGGCAGCGTGTGGGCCGCCAGAGGCATTGTCCTCACCCCGATGATGCACCCGTCATCAGTTCGGTTCTTGTATTTTCAGCATTCTTACCTTAGCTCCGGTCCCGACATTTCAATTTTGGACCATTTTCATGACCCCAGAAACAAAAATTGCCGATAAGGCTGGAGAGTTTTTCGGGATCGATCCCACGGGGAAAAGCCCGGTTCAGATCGAGCTGGAGTGGTTTGAGAACTATTATCAGGGCGAAATTCCCCAGCTCACGGTGAGGGCCGTTCTCATCGGAGTAATCTTGGGCGGCCTTATGAGCCTGTCCAATCTCTACGTCGGCCTGAAAACCGGATGGGGCCTGGGGGTGGCCATTACGGCCTGCATTCTTTCCTTTTCCATCGGTGCGGCCCTAAGCAAGATCGGGCTCCTCCGCTCCAACCTCAGCATCCTCGAAAACAACTGCATGCAGTCCTCCGCCAGCTCGGCTGGCTACTCCACGGGCAGCGCCATGGTGGGCGCGATTTCCGCTCTGTTGATGATCCAAGGAGAGCACTTGCCTTTCTGGACTCTCCTCCTCTGGACCATTTTTCTGGCCATCCTGGGCGTCATGATGGCCATCCCCATGAAGCGGCAGATGATCAACATCGAACAGCTCAAGTTCCCCAGCGGCGTGGCCGCCGCCCAGACTCTGCGTTCCCTGTACGCAGCGGGAAAAGAAGCTACCAAGAAAGCCAGGAGCCTGGGAACCTCCAGTGTAGTGGGGGCGGGGGGAGCCTTCGTTCGGGACAACACCTTCGGCTGGTACCCGCGGGCCTTGAAGATCACCGGTGTGGCAGAATTTCCCGGGATGATCGCGGGGGAAAAGCTCATCGAATGGACCATCTGCTGGGATATGAGCCTGATCATGATCGCTGCCGGCGCCATTATCGGCATCCGCGTCGCCTGGAGTATGCTCCTGGGCGGGTTGTTCAACTATGTTTACCTTGCACCGCTGATGTACGAAGAGGGGGTCATCGAGGAACTCGGCTACCGGGGGATCGTCTCCTGGAGCCTCTGGGGAGGCACAGCCCTCATGTTAACTTCCGGCCTATTGAGCTTCGCCTTCCAGTGGCGGACCATCGGCCGAGCCTTTGCAGGTGTGACAAAAATTTTAAAACAGGGCAAGGCCAGAGTTCAGGACAAAAAGCTCGCTGCCATGGAAGAGATCGAGGTTCCCGGGACATGGTTCTTACTGGGCATGGGCGCGGCAACCTGCGGCGTGGTGGCCATCCAGGTAATCAGCTTTTCTATCCACTGGTGGATGGGGATCGTTTCGGTATTGATGACCTTCTTCCTCGCCGTCGTGGCCTGCCGGGCGACCGGCGAGACAGACATCACTCCCATCGGAGCCATGGGCAAGATCACCCAGCTTTTCTACGGTGTGGTCGCCCCGGCCAAAATAACCACCAATCTAATGACCGCGTGCGTTACTGCCGGTGCAGCGGCCTCATCGGCCGATCTTCTGACAGACCTGAAATCCGGCTACCTGTTGGGGGCCAATCCGCGCCAGCAGTTTATCGCTCAGTTCCTGGGAATCTTTGCCGGTGCTCTGGTGATTGTCCCCGCTTTCTACCTGCTCGTGCCCACGGCCAATGTCCTGGGGGGTGAAGAGTTCCCAGCTCCGGCGGCACAGGTGTGGAAGGGGGTGGCAGAACTTCTGGCCCACGGCCTCTCCAGCCTGGACATCACCGAGCGCTGGGCGCTGGCCATCGGGGGCCTGGTCGGCATCCTCATCCCTACCCTGGAGCGCTTCTGGCCATCTAAGGCCCGCCCGTTTATCCCATCGGCCATGGGC
>CAYQWO010000332.1:0-4622 GCA_964421095.1 uncultured Syntrophaceae bacterium | reverse complement strand
AACTGTTCTAGTCATCATCTTTCCCTTTTTCATAAATCCTCCTTTCTTATAAATGCGTTCTCTCCAGATCGCTGCTGAAAAATCATCCCTAAGCTGCCGTTCCCGTTTCGAAACGAATTTCAATTCGGGGCCAGCAAGGATCTTATATAATAATTTATTTTTTTTGACAATAAGGCCATTCGTATGATTTACTTGTATCGCCTTATCCGTATGGGAAAATGGGAATAGATTCCTGCCAGAATCGAGTCTTTACCATCAGGCCTGGCCTTGCGGCCATGGGGGAAAAGTTTATTCGATATAATTGAGGAGGCGATCCCATGGGATGGTCACCCTTTCGTCCGACCGGCTTGACGCACCGCGATTCACGTTCTTTCGGAGGGTATACGCTAATAACGCCCATTGGGGGAGATGCGGTTTACCTTATCGATGAAAAGGGAAGGGTGGTCCACCGGTGGCAGGCGCCTGACTTTCAACCAGGATATGGATACCTCCTACCCGGAGGCAATCTTTTGGTCCGGGGACAGCCTTTGTTGAAAACCGATGTGGGCGTTGGGGAAGCTGCCGGGAAGGCGGATATTCTTTTGGAATTGGACTGGGAATCGAAAGTAGTTTGGCGCTGGGAACACGAAACTTTCCACCATGATATGTGCCGGATGCCCAACGGAAATACTCTGGTACTTATCTGGGAATTATTGCCGGAAGACCTCGCCAAAAGGGTAAGAGGTGGGCTCTCTCCAGAACAAACGGATCAGATTCGCAGCGACCCTCAATTCATGGCCTTCATTCTGGCCGGGATGGGCGTCGGAGGTCGTCCCCGGCTGAAAGGAATGCTATGCGATGCCGTGTGGGAGGTCAGTCCCGCTGGAAAACCGGTTCATATTTGGCATGCCTACGAGCACTTTGATCCCCAGGTCGATACTCTCTGCGGAGTTGATCTGCCCCATGAGTGGACCCATCTTAATGCTGTCGAACGGACTCCCAAAGGTCATGTTTTGGTTAGCTCGCAGAAGCTGGATACTATCATGATGATTTCTTGGCCTGAGGGAGAAGTTTTATGGCGCTGGGGAGGCTTGGGACGGCTCAGCCATCAGCATGACCCAACGATTACCCCTGAGGGCACGTTATTGGTTTTCGACAATGGCAGCCGCCACCCGGTTCAAGGAAAGTCCCGGGTCATTGAAGTCAATATGAAAACCGGAGAGATCATATGGCAATATATGGGTTCACCTGTTTTCAGTTTTTTGAGCCTCCACATTGCCGGAGCCGAGAGGCTCGCCAACGGGAATACCTTGATCTGTGAGGGAGAAAGCGGTCGAGTGTTCGAGGTTACCCGGGCCTGCGAGATCTGCTGGGAATGGATCAGCCCCTTCGTTTTACCCTTTAAGGGCTACATGTCCTCCATGTTGTTTCGGGCCCACCGCTATGCCTTTGATGGGCCCGAACTAAGCGGTCGGAAGATAGACAGGACCAGATGGGAGGAACTGAATCGCCAACTTGGACTAGTAAAAAAAAAGAGGTAAGCCATGAGCGATGGGTATAAGGGTAAGATTCTGAAGGTCGATTTAGGAACTCGGCAGATCAGGATGGAGCCGCTGAATGAAGGGTGGGCGCGCAAGTACATAGGGGGAACCGGCTTAGCCACGCGCTATTTGTATGAAGAAATCGACCAGTCCACCAAACCGGGGGACCCGCACAATCCACTTATTTTTATGACCGGCCCCTTGGGGGCTACCCCTTCGATCACTTCAGGGCGGCACCAGGTAGTTTCCCTTTCTCCTTTAACCGGTATTTTCGGTGAATCGGATTGCGGTGGCAGTTGGGGAGACCAATTGAAGAAGGCCGGGTTCGACGGCATTGTCGTCACCGGCCAATCGCCCAGCCCGGTTTATCTGTGGGTTAAGGAGGGCCGTGCTGAGGTCCGTCCGGCAGACCGACTTTGGGGTGTAGACACGTATGATGTGGACCCACTTCTCAAGGCCGAGACGGACCCCAAGGCCACTATATCGTGCATCGGCACGGCGGCCGAGAAGGGAGCCCTCATCGCCAACATCATGCACGACGGCGCCCATGCCCGCGCGGCCGGGCGTTGCGGGCTGGGCGCGGTGATGGCCGGAAAGAAGCTCAAGGCGATCGTCGTCCGGGGAACCGGCCAAGTCTCCATCGCCAACGATGAGCGGCTCAAAGAGCTGGTTAGAGCCCACGCCCCGGTGGTCTCCGACCGGCTTAAGGATATGAGGAAGTATGGTACCGCCCGCATGGTCCAAGCCAGCGAGCAGATCGGCAGCATGCCCATCCAGAATTTCAAATACCCCCACAGGTGGGAGGAAGGCGCGGCCAAGATCTCTGGACCGGCCTTTGCTGAAAAAGTCATCCTCAAACCTTACTTCTGCGGCGGTTGCGTCATCGGTTGCGGCAAGACGGTCCAGGTCAAGGATGGCCCCTTCAAGACTATAGAAGGCGGCGGTCCAGAATACGAAACGATCAACCTGCTCGGGGCCAATTGCCTCGTTGACAACCTGGAGGCCATCTGCTTGGCGAACGAACTGTGCAACCGTTATGGCATCGATACGATGGAAACCGGAAGCCTGGTGGCCTTTGCCATGGAAGCTTTCGAAGTGGGAATGATCACTGCGGCCGACACGGGGGGGCTGACCCTGACCTGGGGAAGCGCCGATGCGATGGTAGAGACGGTCAGAATGATCGGTGAAGGAACCCACATCGGCGCACTTTTGCGGCAGGGTCTGTCACGGGCCGCGAAAGCCATCGGCGGCGCGGCCGAAGATCTGGCCATGCAGGTCAAAGGGCTGGCTATGCCGGCTCATGACCCAAGGGCCTATAACGGCCTGGCCTGCTCCTATGCCACCTCCAACCGCGGCGCTCATCACACCTCCGGCCAGACTCATCTTTACGAACATCGTCTGGAAGTTCGGGAGCTCAGCCATAAGCCGCCCGGACGCTTCACCGTCGAAGGCAAGGGCGCTCTGGCCGCCTTGACCCAGAACATCATGAATGTCCTCGATTCCCTGAAAAGCTGCAAGTTCGCCCAGAACGGTGGCTGGACCATCGGCCCGCTGACCGAAGCCTTCCGCTGCGTCACCGGCAGGAGTGAAACCATAGAGGATCTCATGCGTCACGGCGAGCGCTCTTTCAATCTCAAGCGCCTGATCAACATCCAAAGGGGCGTCAGCCGAAAGGACGACACGCTGCCCAAGAGGCTGCTCACGCTGGCCAAGACGGCCCAAGGCTATACACCCAACCTACCGCCTTTGGAAAAAATGCTGGACGAATACTACCAGGCTCGCGGCTGGTCTCAGGACGGGATTCCGCTTTCCGAAACCCTACAACGTCTGGAGATACCGTAAGGCCGCGACGAATATGTGGGTCCGCATGCTTCCGCCCTTTGGAGATGGAAAGACCTGGCAAGAGGTTCATCTGCCCCCTCATGCCGGGGTTAAGGAACTGATCGACCGGCTGGTGATAGCGAATCCGCACCTATCTCCCTATCTGCGCCACACTGTAGAAGAAACTCTCCATCATTTGATTTTCCTCAGGGGAGATTATGTCCTTAAGGTTGATGACCCCATCGGGCCAGAAGACCGGATCGTCATGGTAATGCCCTTGACCGGAGGGTGAGCCTTCTCCCCGGCCAATCCTTCCGGGGCCATTTTTTTGTGATTCGGGGGAATTCTGTCTTCTCCTTCTACCCCCACCCCTGGAAAATTGCCAACCTGAATACTGCTCCTGAAAATACTGTTTTTTTTCTCTTGAAATACAGTCTTTCCCTGATTCCCTTTTCTCCCTATTTTGCTATCTTAGAAAAGGATAATCGGGTTTCCCCAAGGCAGGTCACCTATGGTTTCTCTGGAAATTAACGGGAGGAAGTACGAAGTAGATGTCGCTCCCCAGTGCGATTATTGGCCGGCAGGAAAAATCCAAGTCATTATTTCGGAAAGGAGGATGAAAAATGAGAAGGAAATTTTTAGCGGGGATGGCTTTGCTGCTATTGGTCGGGTGCGCGGCTCTGGGAGGTTTAGAGCAGCGAGAGAAGATTTATGGAAAGGCAGCTCCCGTGATCACTCAGTCATTTGCTTCCAAACAAATGAGGCTCGGTGATACATGGAAGATTTATCTTAACGCCTCAGACCCGGATGGAGACATGAAGACCATCATCTCCACGATCGATCAAAAAGGGGTAGGTACCTATCCTGTAAGCTTCACAAGGATCCGGGAAGATCAGCAGAGGGAGAATCTATCCGGGTATATCTACTTGAACACGGTGGGAGTGTCTGGCCTGGACTATACAACACTTGTGTTAAATGTTCAGATCCAGGATAAGGCCGGACATTACAGCGCACCCGCCTCATTTCCCCTCGCCTTTAATCCCACGTTCCAACAGGAGAATCCACCCCCGGGCCTCTTCAAAGATAAAGCCCTGGGCCCCATTGTGATTGTCCTGACAACTGCTGGGGCGAAAGGTGGCGGAGAGTGAAGGTCTTGGGGGAGGGAATTTCCCAGCGTTTGCCCTATGCCGCAAAGAAACCCCCGGCGTAGTCTCGGCTATGGAGTCCGAGCGGATCTCCAATGCCTCAGGTTCATATGCCGGAAATATGCTCAGGCCCTCG
>CAYQWO010000331.1:0-4633 GCA_964421095.1 uncultured Syntrophaceae bacterium | reverse complement strand
AAGAGGGGCCTTTCCTTGTGTCGGGAGTGCCCGATTGGAAAAGAACTGGCCCTGGTCTTTAAGGCGGGTAAATCGGACTCTCGTTCCCCCGCACAAAATGCCCGCCCCAATCGTAGGTGGAGGATGCATGTGCAGAAGTCTGCTTAAATTTTAGAGCAAACTTACCGGAAAATCTTAACCAATCAAATTAACGTTTGAGATCTGGCGGGGAAGCGTAAAATCCCCCGCAGCCTGTTCCTCTAAAGGAGGTGGAGGAGATGGACCGTCAAACCCCTTATTCATTCTCCAGGATTTTATCCCTTACTTACGAAGAAGCGGTCCCCAAGGTCAAGGAAGCCTTGAAATCGGAAGGATTCGGTGTGCTCACCGAAATCGACGTGAAGAAGACCATGAAGGAAAAATTGGACAAGGATTTCCGCAGGTATATTATTTTAGGCGCCTGCAATCCCCCCTTGGCCCATCAGGTTTTAGAGGCCGAACCGGAGGTTGGCATTTTTCTCCCCTGCAATGTTTTGGTTTATGAAGAAGGAAACAAGACGGTGGTCTCGGCGATGGATCCAGAAGCCGCCATGGTTCTGGTGAAAAATGAGCGGGTGAATGAGGTGGCCAAACAGGTCCGCCGGAAAATGGAAAAAGTGCTGAACATCCTGTGACCGGAGGTCAAAATTGAGTTGCCTTTTTCTTCTCCTTCTCTTTTGTTTATTTTCTCCCCCGCCGGCAGAGGCAGGACTCAAGGAGCAGGTTTTCGAAACGGTCCTGCCTAATGGTCTTAAGGTTATCCTTCTGGAAAATCATAAAGCTCCTTTGATCACCTTCCAGGTTTGGTACCGGGTGGGTTCCCGGAACGAAGAATGGGGAAAGACGGGCCTCTCCCACATGCTCGAGCACATGATGTTCAAAGGGACAAAAAAAATGGGTCCCGAAGAATTTTCCCGGATCATTCAAGAGAACGGGGGGAATGACAACGCTTTCACTTCTCGCGACTATACGGCCTACTTTGAAAATCTCAGTGCCGACCGGGTAGAGGTAGCCCTGGATTTAGAGTCCGACCGGATGCAGAACCTCATGCTTCGGCAGCAGGACTTCCGCACGGAGCGAATGGTGGTGATGGAAGAACGGAGGATGCGCACGGAGGACAATCCCCAGGCCTATCTCATGGAGCAGATGGAAGCCGCCGCCTTCCAGATTTCTCCCTATCACTGGCCCACCATCGGCTGGAAGGAGGACATCGCCCGCTTTACCCTCGAGGACCTGAAGACTTACTATCACACCTTTTACAACCCGGTGAATGCCCTCCTGGTCGTTGTGGGAGACTTTAAGAAAAAGGACATCCTGCATAGAATCGAGCAGGCCTTTGGTCCACTCCCCAAGGGGACCCCGCCAAATCAGGAAAAGGATGTGGACCCAAAACAAAACGGAGAGCGTAAGATTTTTGTCAAGAAGGAAGCCCAGCTGCCATTTCTGGTCATGGGCTATCACGTCCCCAACCTCCGCCATCCGGATAGTTATGTGCTGGAAGTAATCGCCGCCATCCTCTCTGCCGGGAAAAGTTCAAGATTTTACCAGAGCCTTGTCCGGGAAAAGCAGCTCGTGCTGGATGCCGAAGCCGAACACTCCCTCCTTTCCAGAGATCCAGGCCTCTTTTACCTTTCCGCGCAACCTCTCCCTGGCAAGGAGGCTGGGGAAGTGGAGAAGGCCTTAAATCAAGAGGTCGAGCGGCTCCAAAAAGAGTTGGTCGGGGAGCACGAGCTGGAAAAGGCCAAAAATCAACTGGAAGCATCCTTCACATACGGGCAGGATTCGCTCTTCTTCCAGGCCATGCTCCTGGCCCAGCATGAGATCGTTTTCCACTGGCCAGCGATTGACGATTACATCCCCTCCATTCGTAAAGTCACTGCCGAAGACATCCAGCGGGTTGCCAGACAATTCCTCACCCCGGACAACCGCACCACCGGGGTCCTCATCCCCTTGCCCCCCAAAGAGGGGAAATTACCGCCGGTTGGCTCGGCCATCAAAGAACGCATCGTCAGATAGGGAGGCTCGGTGTTCCAGAAAAATCTCAAAATTTCATTCTCCCTCTTGATTTTCACATTTTCCCTCCTGGGGCTGGTTCTAATGGAGGGGTCTTCCCCGGCCATGCCTCCTATTCAGAGGATGGTTCTTCCCAACAAGATCGTCCTTCTCATCTCGGAAGAGCACTCCCTTCCCTTTATCACATTGCAACTTCTGGTAGACTCAGGGTCCCGCAAAGATCCTTCCGGCAAGGAAGGCCTGGCGCGGCTGGTGGCCAGGGGAATTCTTCTGGGGACTTCTAAACGCCCGGTGACGGCCATCAATGAAGAACTTGATTTTATGGGTGCTTATCTCGATACTTCCTGCGGCAGGGATTATGCCACCGTCAACCTTCGGGTTCTGAAGAAGGATTTGGATAAAGGATTGGACCTCTTCATGGAGAGCCTTAACCAACCCACCTTTCCGGGGGCAGAAGTGCGCCGAGAGGTAGAGAAGACCCGGGCGGCGATTCAAGCCGCTGAAGACCAACCTGAGGAGGTGGCTGAAAAGGAGTTCCAGAAGAATCTCTTTCTCACCAGCCCCTATGGACATCCGGTCGAAGGGACGAAAGAATCCGTTCCCCGAATTACCCGCGAAGCGATCGTCCAGTTTTACCGGAACTATTACCATCCCAACAACTCCGTCCTTGTCGTGGTGGGAGATATAACCCTCGAAGAACTGAAGGCCAAACTCTTCCCTCGTCTGACCAAATGGCCAATAGGAAAAATCCCAGATATGCCTTTTAAGATCGAATTCGCCAAAGGGCCGAAGACGGTGAAGATCGACCGGGCCATTACCCAGGCCAATATCATCCTTGGACACAAAGGAGTAAGCCGGGAGAACCCCGACTTTTACGCCCTAACCGTAATGAATTACATTCTGGGGGGAGGAGGATTTTCCTCCCGGCTGATGGGGGAGATCCGGAACAAGCGGGGTCTGGCCTATTCTGTGGCCAGCTTCTTCGATCCCCACAGATACCCCGGTTCCTTCCAGATCGCTTTGCAGACAAAAAACTCTTCTGCCCGAGAGGCCATCTCTCTCTCCCTCCAGCAAATGGAGCGGATTCGCCAGGAAATGGTCTCAGAAAAGGAGTTGGAAGGGGCAAAAAAATATCTCATTGGCAGTTTACCTATGCGCCTCGATACCCAGGGAAAGCTGGCCAATTTTCTCACCCAGGTGGAATACTACGGTTTGGGATTGGACTATCCTGAAAAATACCCAAACCTTATCCAGTCCGTCACCCGCGAAGAGGTCCTGCGGGTGGCCAAAACCTATCTGCATCCGGAAAACTATATCCTTGTTGTTGTCGCCAACCTGAAAGAAGCAGGAATGGAATAGCTGCCTCCATTTTCCCCTTTCTGACGGCTCAGCGCTCTTGTTGGCCATGGAGGAGTGGCTGACCCCTGCCGGGCAGGTAATCTGGCATAAGGGAATCTTGCCCGATGTCGTCGTTCCTCTGCCCCCGGAGGTGAGCCCGGTGTTTCCGGAAGCGGAGAAGGGAATGACGATCATAAAATACGAAGTTTTACTTATTTATTTTTCGGCTGTTTCAGTAATCTACAATCTATC
Organism: uncultured Syntrophaceae bacterium; assembly: GCA_964421095.1. Taxonomy (GTDB): domain Bacteria; phylum Desulfobacterota; class SM23-61; order SM23-61; family SM23-61; genus CAYQWO01. The sequence goes on along the minus strand of CAYQWO010000331.1, from coordinate 1,012 downwards.
CTTGTAGACGAATAAACTAAATGGCTGAAATCAGGGGTCGTGCTGTAAGGGCCAAAAGCTGGGGGAGGGAGCCTATAGAATTATCGTAAGCTACAGCTAAGAGAAGAGATAGCTCCCCGAGCGCCATCTCTCAATGGAATGACACCAGGGAAGTGATATAGGATGGGGTAAAGGGGCCTTTCTTCCCTTGATGTTTTACCAGAAAATTGGGCTTTCGTACCGAAAGCCAATACGTAACCCTGGGGTGAAAAATCGGGAAGTCCACCACGACCTCGATCCGGTAGCATTCCAATTCCCCGCGGCCGGCCCGGCAACTTCTTCCCTCCCCGCCTGGCGGGCGGGAAATCCAAGACCCTTGACAATCATCGGCCAGCTGTCTATTCTCCATCTGAATATCTTTGCGAGCTGAAAGGCGGAGGGAGAATTCATGTTACCCCAGCACAAGTCACTTTTTGAGCCGATTACCATCGGAAGGCTTCGGCTGGCCAACCGGGTCGTACTCGCTCCCACCTACGTCGGGATGGGCGACCTGAGAGGAAATGTTACCGACCAGAGTCTCTGTTATTATTACGCCCGTGCCACAGGAGGAGTCAGTCTGATTATAGTAGAGATCACCGGGGTCACGGGCCGCTATGCCTTCAGCCCGGGTTTTGGACTGGGCATCGCATCAGACCATCATATTCCAGGCTTGCGGGATTTGGCTCAAGTGATCCACTGGGGAGGGGCGAAAGCTTTCCTTCAGCTCCTACCAGGGCAGGGGGCCCAGGCGTTGCGGTCTCAGGAGAAGAGACCCCTGGTGGGTCCTTCTGATGTCCCGGTCGTCATCCCACAAGAAGAGCTTCCCGAAGCGATAAAAGGTCTCTTACAAAAGATTCCGGAGCGTCCCAGGCCTCTCACCATCGAGGAGATTCAAGACTTGAAGTCCTCGGTGTTGAAAGCTGCAAACCGGGCCAGGAGGGCCGGGTTCGACGGCGTTGAGCTTCATGGAGCTCACGGATACCTGCTTGGCCAG
>CAYQWO010000330.1:0-4646 GCA_964421095.1 uncultured Syntrophaceae bacterium | reverse complement strand
CGCCACGAGATCCACTGAGGAGCTGTGGTCGGCCGCCACCATGTGCACCTTGATGCCGGGGCCGAGCGGCGCCACGGTGCCGCCCTTGTTCATCATGATGGTCTTCGCGCCATCGAGAAAGCCGAGGGAGACCAGATTGTTCGCCAACTCGTAATTGCCCACCACCGTGGCGCCCGTTAGTTTCGCCAGCTCCGGTAAGTCGCTGATATGGTCGGTGTGACCGTGCGTGACGAGAATCAGGTCTACCTTGCCGAGGACTTCCAGATCCTTGTATTTCGCCGGCGCCCTGGGATTCCTCTTGAAAAAGGGGTCGATGACAATCACCTTGCCCGTGGTGCTTGTGATGCGGAAAGTGGAATGACCCAGATACAGCACCTCCATCTGCCCAGCCGACGCGGCTGCTTCCAAAGGCTTGTGTAATAGTGCATCTCCAATTCCCAGAACGGCGCCGCCAATAGCTACCGTTTTCATGAAATCCCTTCGGTCTATTTCTTTCATGGCTTCCTCCTTACCAAGAATTTCGTTGCTGACCTTTGGGGTTCCTTCTATTTAAAGAGGTGAAGGCACATCCGCATCGTTCATTCTCGGTTGTAATATACACCTTTTTTGAAAGTCAGGGAAGTATTGGTAATCATCAACTCGCAGAACATCTCGCTATTGTAGATAAGTAGGTGAAAAGCGGTAGTCGGGAGCTAATTTGATCCCTTCTTGCCAGATTAAATAGTGTTGATGTGTGCCTCCGGTGCGGGTCGGAAGGTATGTTGTCCGCAGTTTCATGCCTCTGCAGAAATCGCCTTGACAACTCCAAAAATATATGCAAAATGGAGTTATGTATTCCAGATTAATCCAACCCCCGCAAAACAAAAGTTTCTTCTTATTCGGCCCCCGGGGAACTGGCAAAACCACATGGGTTCGATCTACCTTTCCAAATTCGGTCTACATTGACCTCTTGGAGGCGGAGCTTTTCAACGATTTAATCGCCAATCCTCAACGGTTGTCGAATTTCATCCCTCCCGATTTCAAGGATTGGGTCATCATTGATGAAATTCAGCGGATCCCCGACCTTTTGCATGAAGTCCATCGCTTGATCGAAACCAAGAAATACCAATTTATTCTAACCGGTTCCAGTCCGCGAAAGCTTAAGAGAAAGGGGCCAAATCTTCTGGCTGGCCGGGCCTTGACCTTTTCCCTGCACCCTTTATCGGTCGCTGAACTGGAAGGAGATTTCCGGCTGGAGCATTCTCTTAGGTATGGTCAATTACCCAGTGTGTACCGGGAAGCCGACCCCCAAAAATACCTCGAAGCCTATGTAAAGACCTACCTCGAAGAGGAAATTCGCCAGGAAGGACTTACGAGAAATGTGTCGGCGTTTGCTCGGTTTTTGGAAGCCGCGAGTTTTTCTCAAGGGTCTGTATTGAATATCTCTTCTGTGGCCCGGGAATGTCATGTTGAGAGAAAGGTCGTCGAGACGTATTTTTCAATCCTTGAGGACCTCCTGATCGCCTACCGCCTCCCCATTTTTTCAAAAAGGTCAAAAAGACGACTTGTGGCGCATCCGAAATTTTATTTTTTTGATGCAGGGGTCTACAGGACTCTGAGACCCATGGGACCGCTGGATGCTCCCGAAGAGGTCGATGGAATTGCCTTAGAAACGCTTTTTCTGCAGGAGATCATGGCGCTAAATAGCGCGTTAGATATGGGCTATAAGATTTATTACTGGCGAACTTCAAACGGCCGGGAAGTGGACTTTGTTCTATATGGGCCGAAAGGGCTGCTGTCTTTCGAAATAAAACGAGCCGCGAGAATTACACCCCCTATGCTCGGAGGATTGAGGTCCTTCTTAACTGACTATCCAATGGCCAGGGCTTACTTTGTTTATATGGGAAATCGGCGGGTTTACGAGGATAAAATTGAAATTGTCCCAGCAGGGGAGATCTTGAAGAACCTAATACCGCTGTTATTGGGTAAAATTAGAACGGACAACTGAAAGCTGACTGCTATCTTTCATTCAAAATTAAAATCCACGGCAATTTTGAAGGTCTTTAAAGCAGGAAGGTTGAGGATTTCTTTAACGCCGGTCTTGCGGGAGATTTCGGCCAGAATTCGATTGATCTTCTTCCGGGAGGGGGCGATGAGAGTGAACCAAATATTGTAATCCCCTTCCCTCTCATAGTTATGGGTTACCCCCGGATAGGTGTTGACCACGGCTACAAATTCCTCAATCTTTTGTCGGGGAACTCTGGCCGCACAGAGGGTAGAGGTGAACCCCACAGCCCGGGCGCTGAAGCTGGCCCCAATGCGCCGAATAATTCCCAGCTCCTTCAGCTTTTGCACTCGCTCTATGATCTCCTTTTCCCTGAGCTTCATTTTCCGGGCGAGGGCCAGAAATGGACGATGGGTGATGGGGAAATTTCTCTGGATTTCATTGAGGATCAAACGATCCTTTGGATCCAGAAAATATTTATTTGATCCCTTCTTACCCGAAGAAAGCCTTAAATTCTCTTTTACCAAGTAATACCGACTCTCACGCTAAAGGAGGGGATGTCGACATAATCTACTTGGCCCGTTACCGTAAAAACCCCCAACTGCAGCCTGGCTCCGCCAAAAAATTGGGTCTTGGCAAAATTCTCTTCATTCAAGTTAAGACCGGCTGTTAGGTTTTTGGCTTTGCTCCAAATCCAATACTGCCCAATTCCCCCATAGGGGATGATCTTTACTCCTACGCCAAAACCCTTGCTGATAGAGAGATCTACGCCGTAGCTCTTGAGCTCGAGCTGATCAACTCCGAAAGTTTGGGAATAAGAGCCCCGCAATGCCAGGGCGGGCTCAAGCGGCCCTCCCTTCAGGATGGCATACCTCACCTCGCCGCCAGCATAAGGAATATTGGGGTTCAGGACCTGGCCAACCACCAGCCCAATGTCAAAACCCAGCGGCAGCCCTTTTTGGAGATGGAGCCTGGGGGATACAAGATAAGGAGGAGGGTTCTGATCTTTTACAGACTTCTTCCAGTAATCCCGATCTTCGTGAATTTTTGTGGCGGTACCTTCCATCCCTATGTCAAAACCTGTCGGTCCGAGGGGCTCAGCAGGTCCCAGGCCCCGGTAAAGAATCGCGACCCCGGCCTCCTGGCTGAAATCCCTGAACATTTGCTGAGTTGTAGTCGGATCGAATTGGATATCAGCAGCCATTGCCGGAGTAATCCAGAGAAGAAACAAAACGGCCAGTACCTTTTTCATCTAAGACCTCGTCGCTTTTTTGAGATGCCTTTTTTCATTAACAAAGAATCCTTTAAAAATCAAGCGTAAATTACCCTGGGAGGCTTATTCCGATTAGCCCCTTATCTCTCCATTCTACGATCTTCCAGGCCATGGCCTCTTGTTCTTTCCACCAGCCATCCAGTTTCTTTTTCCGTTCCCAATTTCCCAATTCATTTTTTGTCCCGGGGTCTAACTGTGAAGGCTCCTTCTGGAAAAGGGGTGTTCCGGGGAGGGGAATGTAGGTATGGGCATGGATCCTGGCGCCGTGTTTTTCGATCATCTCGGCCATCAACAGCAGGGAGAGCCGACGATCCTCCAGAGTTTCGCTGGGGAAACCGAAGACAAAGTCCACGTGAGGCGTGAACCCAGCCTGCCGGATCCGGCCACTGGCAATCAGGGCCTGTTGCGCCGTATGTCCGCGGTGGAGGCTGGCAAGAATCGGATCGCTGCCGGACTGGGCCCCGAGGACAATGGTCTTATTCCGGCAGTATTTTTTAACCAGCTGCAAAATTTCCGGATGAACCCAATCTGGGCGGACTTCCGACGGGAAGCATCCGAAATGAATGGCGGCGATCCCGGCTTGCCGGCAGGCGCTCAAGAGTTCTTCGATGGCCGTTAGATTGGCCTCCTGAGAGCCCGTGGAGCCGTAAGAGAAAGCATTGGGGGAAACGAAGGCGCTATGGCGGTATCCATACGGGATGGCTCGTTGCAGATGCGCCGCAATGGAGCCCGGACTGCGATGGCGAAGCGTGTGCCCGAATATTCGGGGGGTCTGGCAAAATAAGCAATGGTAACGGCATCCCCGGGTAATCTCCACGGGCGCGAAATAACGCTGCTCTAAAGAATACGGTGGGTAAGTGGAAAAAAGGCAAGAATTTTCCTCGCCGGAAAGAATTCTGGCGTCGGGGAGCTTTCCGCGGAGGAATTGCCGGAGGAAGGCCGGAAAGGTCTGTTCAGATTCTCCCACAAAAACAAAATCGAAACCCAACCCCAGCGTGCCCTGCGGGTCGCCTGTGGGATGGGGGCCGCCGGCGAGGAGGACCGCTTCTTTACCCAGGATCATCCTCAATTTTTCCACTTCCTGTTTGGTCTGCCAGAGACGCGGAGTCATAAAGGAAAATCCTACGATTGCTCTTGCGGAAGCTGCTTCTCCGGGTATCTCCTCTATAGACCCGGTCAAGAGGATGCGAAAATTCCTGTGCAAGCCTTCCCCCTCGAGGCAGCCGAGGATTGCCGGGAGGGTATACCGGTTTTCCCGTGTCTTCCAGAAAATCAAATATGGACGTTCATCTCTTCCCAGAACCATATTTTTTTATATTCTTTCGTCTTCGCTCTGTCAAAAGAAAAGTAACGCTGCCCTTGCCAGTCCATTCCTTTTTTGCTATATAT
>CAYQWO010000329.1:0-4651 GCA_964421095.1 uncultured Syntrophaceae bacterium | reverse complement strand
TTGATTCCGGTAATCCCCATCTGCACATGATGAAATTTGTCCCGCAGAAAGAGTCTGGCAGCATAACCCAATTGGACCGGGTCCAAGGTGGGTTCTTTCAAGTTTATCTTCTCCATGAAGAGGTCCCGCACTTCTTCCACCGGGACGTTAATGGCCGGGCCCACAATATGGAAGGGGGGACGATGCAATTGCTGGGCGATGAACTCGCCCAGATCGGTCTCCCAGACCTCAACCCCGTTTTTGCTCAGAACTTCATTGAGGCCAGTTTCTTCTGTAACCATCGATTTCCCTTTGGCCACATATTTGATCCCCCGTTCCCTGGCCAAGTTCGTGATGTATTCGTTGGCTTCTCTGGCATCCCGGGCCCAGAAAACTTTGGCCCCGTTGGCCAGAGCATTTTTTTCGAATTCCTCCAGAAGCTCGGGAAGTAGCGCAATCGTTTCCTCTCGAATCGCCGCCCCGTAAGAGTGGGCGGCCGCTGGATCAGGGAGGGTGGCAACGCCCAAATCCCGCTTTACCGAAAGAACGGGGAACCATACCTTTAGGAAAGTGCGCGAACGATCATTCTGCAGCTCCTTTTTGGCTAAGTCGGTAAATTGTTCAGTTCTAACCTCCATGATCAGCCCTCCCTTCCATTACCGGACAAAAAACTGGCCAGATGCATCGCTTTTTTCCCAGGGTGATTTCGGCTGAGGTAGCCACCGATGTTAAGCAGGCAGCCGGGTTCGCCCAGAAGCAGCAGGTCAGCCCCGCTGGCCAGGTAATTTTCAACTTTATCCTTTACCATGGCTTCGGAGATATCCGGGTAGTTGTTAGCGAACTCTCCACCAAATCCGCAGCAGGATTCGGCCGCGTTCAGGGGAACCAACTGCGTCCCTTTCACGGCCTTGATGAGTTTCTTAGGTTGTTCAGAAACTCCCAGGCCGCGAAGGAGGTGACAGGACTCATGGTAGGCTACCTTTCCCCCAAAGCATGCGCCCACATCTTCCACTTTGAGGACATCCACGAGGTACTGGGAAAGTTCATAGACCCGCGGAGCAAGTTCTTCGGCCCGGCGCCGCCATTGCGGCTCATCGGCGAGAAGTTCCGGGTAGTGAAATTTGACCATGCAGACACAGGAGCCAGAAGGGCTGACGACTTTTTCATCATCCCCGAAGACTTTGATAAAATGTTTGGCCGCTTTTCGGGCTTCCTTTTGATAACCCGCATTGATGGCCGGCTGGCCACAGCAGGTTTGCTCCTCATGATAGACCGGCTTCACCCCCAGCCGGCGGAGCAGGGAAACGGTGGCCTCGCCAATATGGGGGAGGAAGAGATCAACCGTGCAGGGAATGAATAAAGATACCACCTTCATAAGCCGCCTCCGCTTCAAAGAAGAGAGTTTCCATCTGAAATTTCCTTAAGATTAACAAAAAGGAAAGAAGGGGGTCAAGGATAAATAAGGAAAGCGGGCTTCCTGGGCTGCGCCAGCTTTGGGTCAAACATGGTCGAAAATGTTCAGGGTGATTAGAACCAGGGCAGTCTGACCCGAGTTCCTGTACCCGTGTCTCTTTCCAGCTTCGACCATCAGGGCGTCCCCCTTCCTCAGAGCGATGGTTTGCCCTTCGACAGATGCTTCTCCTTCCCCCTCCAGAATGTAAAAAATATGGGTGTAGGGGTCGACATGATCTGGAAATTCTCCCCCGGGCCTGGCTAAAGTGAGCGATGCTCTAAATCCCGAAGGGAAAGATTTGGGGGAAAGGCTTTTTCGAAAAATCTGCTTCGTCTGGCCCCCAAAAGGTTCCCAGGGAATTTCGTCTAAATGAATCAGCTCAGATTTCGCCCCCATCCCTTTTTCCCTTTCATCCAGCCTTTTGGTACGGATCAGCCTTCACTAATCTCCTGCGCTCCATCTTTTCCATAAGATCAATAAGGCCCGATCCTGGGTAAGGAATATACAGATTTCCATCCTGGACTCCCCGGTTCTTTAAGATACGGTTCCATCTCTCGGTTCGTGCGGAAGGTAGTCTTTTCGGGTTCCGGAACCGTTCCTACTGGCCAGGTCTGCAGAACCTCCTTTTGCAGGAGCACGAGGTACTCGCAAATGGCCACTACCGGTCGTTTGGCTTTTTCGGCATCTCCCAGAGTGGCCTTGCCCACAACTCCTTGGGGAGTTGCCACAAGCTCCAGAGGAAGATCTCCGGCCCGGGTCTTATAGGTGTTCGGCCTGCTCAGGTCTTCTGCCGACAAGTCAAAATGACCTGGCGGAAGGTATTTAAAGTCCGCCATAGGGGCCGTATCTACGGCATACTCCATCTTGATCATTTCCGGAAAAAGCAGAAGGGCAAAAGCAGTTTCGGCTTCATCGGCATGAACAAAACGGGTGGCGAATTTTCCCCCGTATTCCTCCGTCTCCAGGAATTCCCGGATGGCCCGAGTCCATTCTAAGGCCAGGTAAAAGCCGGGGAGCTGATAGACATTCATGAAGCGCTTGATGGCTTTTTCCAATTCATTTTGATGGCCATGGTTGTTAATCCATATTTGTTTGCGAAATCCATCATTCCAAAAGCCATACATGATGTGCATGATGGTTTGTTCAAAAGCATCATCGCCTACCATGACCGTCCCATGCATCCCCTGATGCCAGGGAGGATGGCAGCCGTAGTTGATCGGGAAGGCCAGGTTGATCGGAGCTCCCATCTTCTTGGTCTTGCGCCGTACCGCTTCGGCAATTCGGGCGACTTGGAGAGTATCATGGCCGCTGACGGAATGAGCTCCATGATTTTCCGTCGAGCCAACGGGGACCAAGACAATGTCATTTTTCCGGCGGTTTTCGACCAGTTCCTTGCGCACGGTGTTCTGGATGTAAGTTCCTGGCTTTTCCAGTTCTCCGGGAGAAGGAATCTCGTACTCCTTAAGGAGGTCTTCGATCTCCTTGTCGGACAGGTTGTAAATCTTCTTCTTTAATTTCCCAACAGAGGTGTCCTCAAAAAAAGGAACCCGTAATGCTTTTTCATCCATTTTTCATCCTCCTTGAAGCGGTTCAACTAATGTCAAAATCTAACCACAGAGAACCCAGAGAAATTATCTATAAAAATAACCTAATCCTCTATCCACGAGTCTATTTTCCACCTCCCGATGTCTCTGCCTTTTTATCTGCTTTTTTGAGGACACTGAGTGCTTCTCTGTGACCACGCGTTGCGCGTGGTTTCATATGTTCTAAACATAAACCCCGAGGTATTTCTGTTGAATGTCCGGGCTTCTTAAAAGCTCATCCTTCGTTCCGCTGAACTTGATAAGGCCCTTTTCCATGACATAGACCCTTTCGGCCACTTTGAAAGCCACGTCCAGATTGGTCTCGACCAGTAGCATGGTCATTCCCGTTCGTTGTAACTCCTTCAGTTTATCGGTAATCAGTTGAACGAGCGTAGGCATCAACCCTTCGGTTGGCTCATCGATGAGCATTAGCTTGGGATTGGACACAAGGCCCCGGGCGATGGCCAGCATCTGCTGCTCTCCACCGCTCAGAGATCCCCCCAAAATGTTCGCTCGATCGTTCAACCGGGGGAAATAGCTGTAGGCCATTTCTACCAAGGCCTTCTCCCCTTTCTTGTCCTTGTTTTTCAACATGGCCAGTTTCAGGTTTTCGTAGACCGTTATATTGGGAATGATTCTGCGGGTATCCGGGATAATGGCGAGTCCCTTTCTGACGATCTCATAAGGCGGCAGACCCACAATGTTCTCTCCGTCAAAAAGAATCTCTCCTGAGCGCGGGGGGACAACGCCCATAACGCTCTTCAAGGTCGTGGTTTTCCCGGCTCCGTTCCTTCCCAGTAAGGCCACAGCCTCCCCCCGATCGACTTTAAGGGAAATCCCCTGGAGGATATAACTAAAACCGTAGTAGCTGTGAACGTCCTCTACTTTTAATAACATATCGCTCCCTACACCTGTTTTCCGAGATAGACTCTCTGGACCTCCTCATTTCTCTGGATTTCTTCCGGTGCTCCCTCCGCCAGGACCTTCCCTTCATGTAAGACGGTTATCTTTTTTGAGATGGACATGACGAATTTCATATCATGTTCTACGAGAACGATCGTCAACCCTTTGGCGACCTCCTCAATCAGCTCCATCATCCTCTCAGTCTCTTCCTGGGTCATCCCGGCCGTCGGCTCGTCCAACAGTAGAAGTTGCGGCTTACTGGCCAGGGCGATGCCGATCTCGAGATGCCTCTGCAGGCCATGGGGCAGATTTGCTGCCCGGACGTCTTTGTGGTCAATCAGCTTCAGCTTTTCCAGGATCTCCACCACCCTCCCGTTGATCTCGTCCATAAACATCACATTTTTCCAAAAATTGTAGGTCACCTCTATCGCCTGGGCCGCTAACCTGACATTTTCGAAAACCGTCAATTTCGGGAAGATGTTAGTGATCTGATAGGATCGCCCAATCCCCTTTTTGGTAATGAGATAGGGTGGGATGTGGGTAATATTTTCCCCTTTAAACCAAATTTCCCCCTGGGTGGGTGATAATTTCCCGGCAATGAGGTTAAAAAAAGTCGTCTTCCCCGCCCCATTAGGCCCAATGATCGCCCTCAGTTCCCCCTTGGCTACTTGAAAATTCACCTTATCAACGGCCGTCAACCCGCCGAAGTTTTTGGTCAAGCCCTTCGTTTCCA
>CAYQWO010000328.1:0-4664 GCA_964421095.1 uncultured Syntrophaceae bacterium | reverse complement strand
AGATGATGAGGTGATGGATGGCTGAGCGACCGGAAGTTTTGAAACTCTATCAAAAACAAAAAGAACAGGAAAATTCCCCCCGGGATACAGAGAAACAGCATGCTTTGGGTAAACTCCTGGCCAGAGAGCGGATTGATCTTCTCCTGGACCCTGGTTCTTTTTATGAATTCGACGCTTTCATGGAAGGGGCACCCCTAAAAATCGGGAAAAAAGAGATCCAAACTAAGCAGTCGGTCATCACCGGGACCGGCAAGATCCAGGGCAGGCAGGTATACTTATATTCCCAAGATTTTACGGTAGAAGGTGGTTCCGTAGGAGAACGCGAAGCCAGGAAGATTTGCAAGGTTATGGACATGGCGATACAAAACGGCAAGCCCTTCATCGGCCTTAATGACTCTGCCGGTGCCCGGGTTAGAGAAGGGGTCAGAAATTTTGCTTACTGGAATATTTTCAACAGAAATGTCCAAGCTTCTGGAGTCATTCCCCAAATTTTCGCGATTATGGGCCCCTGTGCGGGCGGGGCCGTATATTCTCCGGCCCTGGGAGATTTTATCTTCATGGTGGATAAAATTGGTGGAATGTTCCTCACCGGACCGGCGGTGATCAAGGCGGTCACTTCCGAGGAGATCACCAAAGAAGAACTGGGCGGCGCGAGAGTTCATAATGAGGTCAGTGGTGTTTCCCACTTTTTCGCCCCCACGGAAAAAGAATGTATCGAACAGATCAAATCGCTACTCAGTTACCTCCCCTCTCATTGGAGAGAGAAGCCCCCCTTTGTTCCAACAGAGTATGACCTTACGCAGAGCGACCCTCGCTTCTACGACTTAGTTCCCGACAACCCTAAGAAACTTTACGACATGCATCAGGTCATCGATCTCATCGTGGATGAAGGGAAATTCCTGGAAGTTCAGGCACGCTTCGCCAAGAATATCATCATTGGCTTTGGCCGCTTGGCGGGCTATACCATTGGGATCGTGGCTAACCAACCTCGTTTTTTGGGGGGATGCTTAGATATCCATGCCTCCGATAAATCTTCTCGGTTCATTCGCTTCTGCGATGCTTTCAACATCCCGCTCCTTTCGTTAGTGGATGTTCCCGGATATTTACCCGGCAAACACCAGGAATACGGAGGGATCATCCGTCATGGGGCCAAGATGCTTTACGCTTATGCCGAAGCAACCGTTCCCAAAATCGTTCTAATCCTGCGCAAAGTCTATGGCGGCGGCATTGCCGGGATGTGTTGCAGCAAAGAAAGGGGTGCCGATGAGCTCTTTGCTTGGCCGGGGGCGGAAATTGCCACTTTGGGGGCAGAAGGCGCTGTCGATCTCTTTTACGGAGATGAAATTAAGACCGCCCCGAATCCTGAAAGGAAGCGGGATGAACTCATCCAGGAATTCCGGCAGGAAGTAGCCAGCCCTTACACGGTATCGGCAACCGGGAGAATCGATCGCATCATTGACCCAAAAGAAACCAGGAAAGAATTAATTCAGGCCCTTCTTCATAACCTGCAGAAGAAAGAAAGACCTCCCGAAAAAAAGCATGGAATTTTTCCAGTTTAGCCGGCAGTAAAGAAGGCCCTACTTTTCCCTGGTTAAGGAAAGGAGAAAGAATTATGCACCGGGAAGATTCTTTAGAGAAAATCCGCAAGGAAAAAGAGAAGTGGGAAGAGAAAACGCTCAAACCAGCTCTGGACCGATTTCGGCTGCCAGAGGCTCCCACCCGTTTTTATTCGCCTTTGGATGCCGGGGAAGAATTTGAGTTTCTGAGTAAGGTTGGTTTCCCCGGACAGTATCCCTTCACCGCGGGAACTTTCCCCACCTTCCCTTACCAGACCGGAGAGAGGGGCTCAGGCTCGATTGCTCAGGCCCCGGGTTTGGTGCGGGCGGGCCGCTACTCGGGCTATGGCTCTGCGGAAGATACACGGGATTATTATCTCCACATGAAGAAGTTGGGGCAGCGAGCCGGACCCAACATCGCTTTTGACCTACCCACCCAGTGCGGGTATGACTCCGATCATCCCCTGGCCACGGGAGAAGTGGGCCGGGTGGGAGTGGCTGTCGATACCCTGCGGGATATGGAAATCATCTTCGAGGCCTTCTCCGGGGAGAATGATATTGACCGGACCGCCTCCAACTTCACCATCAACGCCCCGGCCAACATTATTATGGCCATGTACATAGCCCTGGCGGACAAGCGGGGGATTACTTGGGATAAACTCCGGGCCACGCCCCAGAATGATATCCTCAAAGAGTTTATCGCCCGGGGCACCTACATCTTTCCTCCGCGGCCTTCTGTACGGATGTTTCGAGACAGCCTGGTATTTTTCAACAAACACCTCCCGAACGTGAACATCACCAGCATGGGGGGGTTCCATGTTCGCGAGGCCGGGGCCACCCGGGAGCAGGATTTGGCCTTCAGCATGGCCATCGGGGCGGCTTATCTGCAGGAAGGGGTCAATGCCGGCTTGAACGTGGATGAATTTGCTCCACGCTTTAGCTTTAATGCCTTCGGGGGAAGCATGGAATTTTTCAAAGAGATTGCCTTCCATCGCGCCGCTCGCCGAATATGGGCTAAGATCCTGAAGGAGAAATTCGGGGCTAAGAATGAGCGATCGATGTTGCTCCGGGTGGCTTCTACCGCTCACTGCGGCCGGGTCAACTGTTCGGTTCAACGCCCCCTCAATAATTTAACCCGTTCCATTGTAGGAGGAATCGCCGCCGCGCTGGCCGGGGGTCCGCCCAACTGCAACCCCCCCTTTGATGAACCCTTGGGTTTGGGCTGGAGCCTGGAAGCCTGCCAGCTGAGTGAGGACGCAGCTCGTATCCTCCAGCATGAAGCTCGCCTGGTAGACATCATGGACCCGCTGGCCGGTTCGTATTATGTGGAATCTCTCACGGATGCGATCGAAAATGCGGCCTGGGCTGAATTCGAAAAGATTCAATCCATGGGTGGAGCCGTAGCCGCCGTCGAGAGTGGATATATGCAGCGGGAAGTCGCCCGGAGCGCCTATGAGCGGCAGAAAAGGCTGGAAGAAGGGAAAGATTTGATCGTCGGGGTCAATTGCTATACGGGCCAGGAAGAACTCGAAGTGCAAACCACCCGTTTAGTTCCTCATCCCTACGATCCGGAGCGCCGGGAAAATGCGGAAAAGAAGCAGATTGAAAGATTAAAAGAGGTCAAGAAAACCCGGGATAATAAAAAGGTAGCTGAGTTGCTTAAAAATCTGAGGCTGGCGGCTGCTCAAGAAGAGACCAATTTAATCCCCCATTTCATCGAAAGCGTGAAAGCGTACGCCACCGTGCAGGAGATTTGTGGTACCTTGCGAGAAGTCTTTGGGGAATACCAACCGGCAGCCCTTTAAAAACCCATTAAAGGGGCTCGACCCCGCGCATCGCGGGGCAGGGTTCAAGGATTCGAGTGACCTATTTGGGTAACAAAATGTTTTCCCCCTTGAACCCTCGACCCCTTGATCACGCCAGAGGCGTGACTTGAACCCTATAATCATAGAGGGAGAGGAGAAAAATTAGCTATGACAGCGGACAGGATAGAAAACAGTGGTCCCCTTCAGGGAATCCGGATTATCGACTTGAGTATGATGTTGGCTGGCCCTGCCGGCTCTATGCTGATGGGAGACCTGGGGGCAGAAATTCTGAAAATAGAACCTTTAGATGGGGATGAGACCCGCGACGCTCCTCCTTATTATTATGGAGAGAGCAGCGCCTATTTCTGGTCCATCAACCGCAATAAAAAGAGTGTGGTCATTAACCTCAAATCCCCGGAAGGGCGCCAAGTCCTTTACGACCTGGTGGCTAAGTCTGACGTGGTTTATGACAACTACCGGCCCGGGGTCCTGGAGCGGTTGAAGATCGACTACGAAACTCTGAAAAGTTATAACCCTCAGATCATCTGTTGCTCGATTTCTACCTTCGGTCATACGGGCCCGTACCGCGACCGGCCCGGGTATGACCTCATTGTCCAGGCCATGAGTGGGGGGATGTCTATCACCGGTGAACCCGGGGGTTCCCCCGTGCGGGCTGGAATTCCGCTCGGAGATCTGGTGGGAGGACTTCTGGCCGTACACGGAGTCCTGGCTGCCTATATTCACCGGCAGAAGACCGGCCAGGGACAGCGGTTGGAAGTTTCCCTTCTGGATGGCCAGGTCTACCTTTTGACCTACGTGGCCCAGTATTACTTCCATTCCGGAAAGATTCCCGGCCCGATCGGGTCGGGCCATCAATCTCTAGTTCCCTACCAGGCCTTTAAAACCAAGGATATCCAGATTGTCATCGTAGCCCACCAGGACCATCACTTCCAGAGGCTCTGCCAGGCCATTGGAAAGCCCGAATGGGCCGAAGACCCCCGGTTCGCCACCCGGAAGGCCCGCCTGGAAAATAAATCGACATTGATCCCCATAATGGAAAACCATCTTCAAACCAAAAGCGGGGATGAGTGGCTGGAAGCGATCCATAAAGTCGGGGTACCCGCAGGCCCCATCAACACTCTGGACCGGGTTCTTTCGGATCCCCAGGTCCTGGCCCGGGAGATGGTGGTGGAAATTGCAGGACCGGAAAAAGATAACATTAAGACCATCGGCAATCCGTTGAAAATGGAAAAAACTATGGTGCAAACCTTCACCCGCCCCCCTCGATTGGGAGAACATACCC
>CAYQWO010000327.1:0-4673 GCA_964421095.1 uncultured Syntrophaceae bacterium | reverse complement strand
TCGAACAGATCTCCATGGCTTGAATTCATGGGCCACAACATTTGTCATAAGCCGCTGATGTCATGGAAAGGAAACGGTCTGATGCCTGATGATTCCAAGGCGTGTAAATCTTCTGGGAGGCGGGTCGAATTATGATGGATGATAAGGTTAAGGAAGCAATCTTCCGGCAGGTAGAGAAGGAGCCATTTGCTCAAAAGTTCGGGCTGAAACTGATCGCTCTGGATGAGGGATTCTCCAGGGTGGAAATGACTTTCACCCCAGATATGCAAAACATTTTCGGCCTGGCCCACGGCGGGGCCCTGTTTGCCCTCATCGACGAGGCCTTTGAAACGGCCTCCAATTCCCATGGCACGATGGCCGTGGCCTTGAACCTGAATATCACCTACCTGTCTTCTCCTTTGCCGGGGAGCAAGCTCGCAGCCGAAGCCAAGGAATTCAGCCGAACCCGTAAGACCGCCAACTATGACATCAAGGTGTTTGATGACCGGGGCCACTTGATCGCTTCCTGCCAGGCGCTCGTCTACCGGAAAGAAAATCCCCTACCCTTTCTTAATTTGCCTTAGATCAGCACCTCCTCCGTCCAGCCCAGCTTGATCAGCTGAATGCGGCTCAAGTCACTGACCCCGAGGTGGTATTTTCTATCGGCGACCTCGATATGGATGGGGGGAACATCCAGAGCCCGGTCTTCGCCGAAAAAGGCGATCCGCTTCATCTTGAGGAGATGGGCACCGACCGCATCCACAGCCACAGGATCGGTTCCCACGAGCAGTCCCTTATAGGGCCAGACGTATCGGGTGTCGAAAAAATTGGCTCCCCTTCCATAAAATTGAGGCGTGAGGACGCTGAGGATATTCAGACGGGTCTTACCCTGCACGACGGGATAGGTCCAAATTCTGCCCAGGTTTGAGCACGCTTCCTCGTGGTAGGACGAACGGTTGGGAGTAAACTGAATGTAATTTTTCAGGCAGGTCCCGACTCCGGCCCAGTGATGGCTCCGCAACGGTCGCACATTGACCAGCGCAGTGGCCTGCTGGAAAGTTGGGTTATCCAGGACCCCCCGGTCCGCGATGGCCATATTCTTATCCGCCACTCCCGCATCCAGCAGCCGGCGCTTGATGGCTGCCTCTAATTCTTTCGGGGTTGGCAGCTTGCTCCATTCATTACTCTTGACCCCCACCACATCCGAACTCTTGAAGAGCGTCTGCCAGGCTTCCAGGGGTTCCTTTGCTCCCAGGAGAACCTTAACGGCTTCATCCAGCATCGCTTGCAGGATCTCTCCCTGGATCCGGCCATTGCCTCCCAGCACCCCGGCATTCCGGATGAGAACGACTCTGGCCGTCGGCTCTGCCTGAGCGTCGCCCCGGATCCCTGGCCCCAGAGCAGCTGCCATGGCAGCCCCGGCAGCTACTCGAAAAAAATCCCTCCGCGTGATGACTCTTTCTTCCATCCAGGTCAACTCCCTTCTACTGCGGAATATAAACTGCCCTTTTTCGCCACCAATTATTATATCATCGGGTAGTGATACGGACCGAATAATATAAGCCGTACGAAATCACACGAGGAGGAGTGCGGTGTGGCGCGAAAGCTGGGCAAGATTTCCTGACCCTCGGCCAACGGACCTCAATCGATTCTTAGGACTTTTGCCCCCCGGGTTTTTCTTTCTTTCAGTTCGAGCAAGGCCTTGTTCGCCTCTTCTAATTTAAACTCCTGAACTTCCGGCCGAATCGGGATTTCCGCCGCCACTTTCAAAAATTCGCTGACGTCTGACTTTGTTACATTGGCTACGCTTTTGATCTCCTTTTCCAGCCAGAGGTGGCCCGGATAATCCAGTTTCAGGAGAAAGTCCTTGTCCTCCTCTTCTTTGCGGATGGCATTTACCACCAGTCTTCCTCCCCGTTCTAAGCTCTTTAGCCCCTCCACAATCGGCCTCCACGCGGGTGTGGTGTCTATGGCGACATGCACCTTTTCGGGCATGGCCTCTCCAAAATCGCCGGCCCAATAAGCTCCGAGTTCTTTGGCAAAATTCCTCTCCCTTTCTGTCCTGGCGTAAACGAAAACTCTGGAATGAGGATATTTTTGCCTGGCCAGCTGAATAACCAGATGGGCAGAGGCTCCAAATCCGATGAGTCCTAAATTTTCTCCATCTTGCATGTCCGTCAACCGGAGAGAACGATAGCCGATTGCCCCGGCGCACAAAAGGGGAGCGGCTTGCAAATCGGAGAATGCTTCAGGAATAGCATAGGCGGAATCTTCCGGGACAGTCATATACTGGGCATAACCTCCATGGACATCTCTACCCGTCGCTGCAAACTTATCACACAAATTCTCATCCCCTTCGAGGCAGAACTTGCATTGGCCGCAGGCCGAATAAATCCAGGCAATGCCCACCCGGTCTCCGACCCTAAATTTATTTTTTTTGCCGCTTGTCTTCGCGACTCTTCCCACAACCTGGTGGCCCAGAATAATGGGAAATTCTGGCGGAGGCGTCCTCCCCTCGATTTCATCCAATTCAGTATGACAGACGCCGCAGGCTGAAATTTTAACCAAAATTTCATTTTCTCGCGGAGAAGGGATGGGCCAATCTACCAGCTCCAGAGGAGTGCGGTTTTCCCCAAGATTGCAGATCTTTTTTAATACCATCGCCTTCATGGCCATCGATCTCCTTTTCGACCTCATTCTTCATTGGGAAACGGCATCTGGATGAATAAGATCATATCATATCTTACAGTCTCAGGTACCATGGGTTAACATTTTTATTGGTCCCTAGTCTTTCCAAGCCCAAAGATTGTGGAAGACCACGATGCCCCAGATGATCTCCTAGACCTACTTTCATGTCCAAACTTTGCTAAAAATTATAATAATTTTGAAAGGTTATGGATAATTGAATCCAAATCTTGAAGACGGAACAATTTATTTTACTTAATTACATTTTTTTATTGACTTACATTTACTTATCGGGTATACTAAAATAAAAGATATTCCAATGGAGGGAATATGGATAAAACGCTTGTTACGGTAAAGGGCCAAGTGGTAATTCCCTCAAAGTTACGGCGTAAGTTTGGCATTAAAAAGGGAACCCAGGTTTATCTCTACGAGAGGGATGGAGAAATCGTCATCAAGCCCATCACAGACGAATATATCCAAAGCATGGCCGGAATTACGGGCACGAAAGGAAAGCTGCTGAAAGCCTTGAAGGAGGAAAAGGCAAAGGAGCGGGCACTGTGAAGGCGGCGGTTCGGGTTCTCGACTCTTATAGTCTTATCGCCTATTTAGAGGGTGAAGAGGGAGCCGATAAGATGATCGATATCTTTAAGGCAGCGAGAGATTCTGGCCGCTCCCTATTCCTCCCGGTAGTAAATTGGGGGGAGGTCTATTACATCACCCTGAGAGAAGCAGGCCGCGAGCGGGCGGAAGAGGTAGCCCACCTAATCTCAACCCTGCCAATTCAAATTATCCCTGCCGATTTAGAGCTGACCAAAGCGGCGGCTGAATTCAAGGCCAGCAAAAAAATGTCCTACGCCGACTGCTTTGCCGCTGCATTGGCTAAACTCCGCCGAGCTGAGTTGGTAACCGGGGATAAAGATTTTAAGCAAGTGGAAGGGGAAGTGAAGATTCTATGGATTTGATAGTTTCGCTTGGTAACAAGATTCAAATCTACCCCTTTTAGGGGGAACCTTTTGCTTCTCGATTAGCACATCTTATGTAACTTTATAGGAAAAAGTTTGTCACCATGTAATGTGGGAATTGAAGATGATTGAGTTTTTGCACTCACCTTGGGCTGATTATTTCGATTTTCTTATAAACCAAGCAACTTCATCTTTGCTAATCTCATCTCCTTATATCGGGAGAGAACCGTGCAAAAGGATCCTTGCTAATAGATCAAATAAAGAAGATGCTAATCAGCTTTCTATATTACTCGTCACTGACCTATCACGGGATACTATGTTGAGTGGTGCAACTGATGTTTCTGCAATCTGTGATATGGCTGATACTTTTCCTCAAATGGAGATAAGATTTCTTCCTAGCATTCACGCTAAAGTTTACGTCGCTGACGATAAATTAGCAGTCATTACATCAGCCAACATGACTAACAGAGGCCTATTGAGCAATTTCGAATATGGTGTAAAGGTAGATGACAAAAATCTAGTTCGCAAAATAAAACTTGATATCTCAGAATATGCTCGGTTGGGAACAACGATTGAACAAACTAAATTAAAGTTTCTTTTACATATTTCATCCGACCTTAAGCATATTCGGGTTGAAGCTGAAAAGAGCATTAAAAGTCGCCTTCGAAATGAGTTCGAACGTCGACTTAGGAATTTCGATGATGAAATTATTAGGACAAGAGCGGCTGGAAGGGCGCAACATGCAATTTTTGCGGATGCAATAATCTATTTATTAGCGCGCAGCCCTATGTCAACTGCCGAATTACACCCCTTAATTCAACGCATTCATCCAGACCTTTGCGATGATACTGTTGATCGCGTCATTGATGGAAAACATTTTGGGAAGAAGTGGAAACATGCTGTCCGAACCGCCCAGCAACATCTTAAAAGAACCGGAGAAATTGAGCTTAGGGGCGGCATATGGTATCTGCATAAGATTTGATCGCTCGGATAGCGTTTTGAAGCCATATACGAGTGGGATTTCCGGGGACATGATACTTATTTCTT
>CAYQWO010000326.1:0-4699 GCA_964421095.1 uncultured Syntrophaceae bacterium | reverse complement strand
AGGACAACGGCCAAGATTCCCCAGATGATAGGGTTGTAGAGGATATAATCCCTTAGATACTGGACCAGGGAATGAAAGGTGGCCATTGATTCCTATTTTCTCTCATTCCCGCATCGTTGCCAAGTAAAATATCGGCTAAGAATGCCTCAACCATAATTTTCTGTTGGCATTTGACTGGATTCTCGCTAAGATAAAATCAGCTTGTTACTGACAGCTGTCCACCCTATAAGCGCCAAATCCCCAATCAATCTACGATGCAGGAGGAATAACAATGAAATTCAAGCCCGAAGAGGTGATCTTTCACCGGGAAGAATACCAGGCTCTTCTGGCGCAGATGCGGCCCAAAGATTATCCCCTCTTGATGAAAAAAGATGTTTGCGGGAAAGTAAACTTCCGCCATCGCCTGCCCAATCCTTACACGAAGAATGGCAAGGCTTTGGTCTCTTTTATCCTTGCCGGTGGAGATGTCAAAAACGACATCCGCAAGGCCGTGGACCTGATCGGCGGCCTCAACAAGTCCTTGAAATCCCAGGATCGTATCCTTCTGAAACCTAACTTCAACAGTGATGACCCGCCTCCCGGCTCAACGGCCTTAGATTTCCTCGGTGCGGTCATTGACCTGCTTCGGGAGCACGGCTGCACGCGGATCTCTGTGGGCGATAGTTCAGGGCGGCCCTGGGTACCGACGGAGAAAGTTTTTAAGAACTCAGGTCTCGCAGCCAGGATGGCCGAAATGAAGATCCCTCTCCTGGACTTTGACCGCTCGGAATATATTGATGTGCCCATTGGCGGGGAGTACCTTGATCTCATCGCCTACCCCAAAGATTTGGAGGGCTTCGATAAGATCATATATCTGCCAACGATGAAAACCCATTACCTGGCAGGATTCTCCATGAGCTTAAAGCTCACTGTAGGGATAACTCACCTGGCGGATCGCACCCTCCTTCACGGAGACAACAACCAGTTCGTCTCTCAGAGGGCTGCGGAGATAAGCATTCCCCTCAAGCCAGACCTGATTATCATGGATGGGCGAATCTCTTTTATCAGTGGAGGGCCGGCCATTGGGCTGGCGGTTCATCCCGGGGTCATCCTGGCTTCTGGGGATCCCGTGGCTCTGGATGTGCAGGGGGTTCGCCTTCTGCAGAATTACGCCGCAGTGAACCACCTGGTCGGCGATGCCTGGAACCTGCCGCAGATAAAAACGGCTGTGAAACACGGGCTGGGGATCCAGAATGACGGCGAGGCGCTTTTGATCCGCTGAGCACGTCTCCACTCATAACTTTTGCAGGGGGGGTTTCTTAATTTTCAGCCAGACCTCAATCCGATCCCGGTAAATGACGGCCAGAACGAGAGATAGTAAGGCCAGTCCGAGAACAACGAAGAAAGCCCGGTAATCTTCAGAACGAATAGCCTGGCCTTGCATCGTCAAGAGAAGCGTTCCCGGAATTCTTCCGACTGTGGAGATGATAAAAAAGGTGAGTATGTGCATCGGACTCAGGCCCAAGAGGTAGCAAAAATAATCTTTTGGTAAACCGGGAACGAGGAAGAAGACGAAGGAGAAAAAGGCCCCCTGATGCTCCATCAGGTAATCGAATTTTTGCATGAGGTCTTGCCCCACAAACCGGTGGACAAAGGGCAGTCCAAAACGACGGGATATTAGAAAAGCAAAAAGCGAGCCCAGAGAGAGGCCAATTGTCGAATAGACGAAGCCCGGGCCAACTCCAAAAAGATATCCTCCGATGAAGCCGGTGATCTCCCCAGGAATCGGGGCAAAAAGGACTTGCAGGATTTGCAACCCGATGAAAGCCAAAGGAGCGTAAGGGCCGAAAGAAGCGATGAAATTGTTGACCCGCGTTCTATTGGCGAAGAAGCGCACGGCTTCCCGGAAGCCTTGGTAGGCTTCCCGGTAATAGTAGAGCAAGATACCGATGGCCACCAAGAGCACAACATAACCAATCACCGATTTCCAGCGGCGTTTTTGATTTTCCATCAGAGTGGTAGTTTTTGTTAGATTTCCATTACATTTATCGGAGATTTAATATCAGAGATTGAATCTGAAATCAACCCCAATTCTCCTGTATTTTACCATCGGGAGGAGAGAATAGATGACCGAAATTTTTAGGGGCTTATTGGCAATCGACTCTACCAGCATTGAAGTCGGCTGGCCTTTGTTCATCCTGGCCGTCGGGCTGGGGTGGATTGCTTATTTTGGGGGGAAAGATAGAATCAGGGCGCTGGGAGGATGAGCCCTGGCCTTAGGGGGCCTCATTCTCTTCGTTTGCAACCTGGGAAGATGAGGGTTTGGGAGAACTCAAAATCATGTAAGTCGCCAAGCCTTTGGCTACGAGTTTCCCGTTTTGGTTTCTCACCTCCATGTCTGCGATCGCCATCTTTTTCCCCTTGTCTATCACCCGGGCTTCGCTGATCATCTCGCCTTCGTTGACTGCCGCAAGGAAATTGATTTTGAACTCCACCGTGAGCACCTTTTCTCCGGGCCCGACCAGCGTCATGAGGGCGAAAGCCACGGCCGTATCGGCTAGCGAAGCAATGGCTCCTCCATGAACGATGGCGTAGGGGTGGGTCAATTCTTTCCGGAAGGGCATGCGAAACCGGGCAAAACCAACATCGATCTGCTCCAGGGTGATCTGTAAGAGTTGATAGTAGGGGGCTGATTCTACCGCGCGCCTCAGGGCTTTTTCGTAGCTTTCTTTGATCGGCATATTCACCTACCAATTAGCTTTCAGGTATCAGCAGTCAGCAATCAGCTAAAGAAGGCCTGCCCACCATTTGTGTTCGGAATCCTGAACTATTTGGGTCGCGATTTGTTTTCGCTGAAAGCTGATAGCTGAGGGCTGAAAGCTTTTTTTCTTAGCCATTCTGAGGCCTTCTTCATTGCCCGTTCATCTACGCGCAATCGGTGCTCTGCGCCCTCGATGAGAAATAGTTCCGCCCTTCCCCCCGCTTCCGCATAAAGAGTTCTGGCATGGCTCGCATCCACCACGTCGTCTTCCGTGCCGTGGATGATGAGCAAGGGCCGGGGCGGAATTCGACCGACCCAATCCAAAGGCCTCACCGCCCGGAAACCATTTTTCCATTCCTCGATCGAAGCCGGGAAATTTGGATCTTTAATGATTCCCACATCCCGGGCGCGGACCAGAAAATCTTCCAAGCCTTGACCCGTGGACAAATCTCGGAACTCAGCTGGCGAGGCGCAAGCCACCAGGCCAGCAATTTCCTTTCGCCGGGCAGCCACATAGATGGAGACAGCCGCTCCGCCGCTGAAACCCATCAGGAAGATTCGTTTCGGGTCTACCTCCGGTCGGCGGGTAAGATAATTCAACCCCCAGTCTAGATCCCGGGTCCAGCCAAGGATGTCGAAATTCCCTTCGCTTAAGCCGGCTCCGCGAAAATTGAAGATCAGAACAAAAAAGCCCTCTTGGCAGAACTGCGCGGCTAATAATGGATACCCCCGGTCATCCGGCGCTTTGACCTTAGCGGGAATCCCATGGCAGATGACCAAGGCTGGGTAGCGTCGGCTTTGATCGGCAGGAGAATAGACTTCTCCAATGATCTTCAGCCCATCGCTCACCCAGGATATTTTTTCTACATTCATGAAAAAGCGTCTGCGTCCTAAACTAATACCCCAGGTTTTCTCCCACGATGATGACCAGGTAATCAGAGAAGAAGGGGGGTTTCCATTCGATGATGGTAGTAATCCGGCACACCCGCTGAGGAACGCGGCAATCCACGCATTTGCCGGCCTGGACGCACGGTGGACTACTGTTGATCCTTTTACAGTTCATGGGTACCACAATTTCTTTGATCCGGCGCAAAGCGCTGTCTACATCGGGAACGATCTTGTTAGCCCCGGCCACCACAATGGCCTTCTTAGGCCCGAAGCCCATGGCATTCACGCGGTTGCCGCCCCCGTCGGTATTCACCAGTTGCCCGTCCATAGTGATGGCATTTGTACTTGTAATGAACACATCACAGGTTTGCTGCGCTCGCCGCAGCTGGAAATTTTCCTCCGAGAACAGGGAAGCCGTCACCCAGTGGTCGATGATTTTGTTTCCCCGGGCCTTCAAGTCATCCACGATTCCCATACCCCGGACGGTGACGGACCCCCCCACTCCTACGGTTGCGCCGGGAGAAATTTCCTTTAAAACAATCTCCTTGGCCTGGGTTTGGTTTTCCACATAGAGGGCATTGAACTCCCGTTTCTTCAGAGACTCAACTGCCCGCCGGCCTCGATCTTCCATAAACCATTTCATTACCGGGTCCATGAAGTCTCCTTCTGTTCATAAAAATTTATCGCCTTCATATCCCTGGCGATTTCCGAAATAATTTTCCTGAATCGCCCACATTATTAACACAGAAGGAAGCCCAAGGCAATCTTTCTTTGGGCTGGGTGCTCTTAACGGTACCCAATGATGCGGCAGGCAAGTTCATTGCGGGAAATTATGGCGGCTGAGGTTTTGGCTTTTCCGCAAATACGCCGTGGCCCGGAGATGAAATTTTGAGCTTATAGATAGTATGCTCAGTCCCAAAAATTGATTTTTTTGAATTTTTGTCCTGTCAACAAACATGGGTAACACAATTGCTTGCTATCAAGGGGAAAATTCAAAAAAATACGTTGTAAACCGATATGGGTGACACTCGTTGAGGATAGTCCCTGGGCTGATCCATAATGCCTTTGCCC
>CAYQWO010000325.1:0-4716 GCA_964421095.1 uncultured Syntrophaceae bacterium | reverse complement strand
TAGGTTCCCTCTCCTTTACTAAAGATTGGATAAAAGAAATAATTAATGATTTTTGAACCGGTTGCTATCATACGCCTGCTGAATTTTTCAATCAATAGGGGGTTTTCTTCAATTTTTTTCTTCTTGAATCTCCTGCAGCTGTGGGTAATGCTGCAGCAAGACTTCGGGGATCTTCAGGTTTTGTTCTCCGAGCTTGGCCTTGAGTTCCAGGGCGTTGCAGACAGCCTTTCCGCGGTAGTGGTTGTTGGTGATGACGTATGTCTCTTCAGCCTCCTTGGCGATCTGGCGGACCCGTTCGGTCAGCTCAAAAAGCTCAAATTCGTTGTACAGGTAATCGTAGCGGGCATCCCGGCCGGCACCCTCACGGAACCACTCATGGACATTCCTCCCGTGCAGACGCAGGTAACCGACAGCGCTGGTGACTTTTTTTGTCGCCCCGATGGAATAAGAAACCTGCGGTTGATCGATGTTACAGAATCCGACCTCCATTTCGCGCAGGAATTGGTAAACCGAACCTCGATCCCAGGAAGCGTGACGGACCTCCAGGACAAGGGGGTATTCCCGAAACTTTCCCGCCAATTCTTTAAGGTAATTCCAGCTATCTTCGGTACTGTGGAAAGAGTAGGGAAACTGCAGGAGAAGAGCTCCGAGGTGCTGGTTTTCCATCAGGGGGGCTATTCCATTTTTAAAAGCCTCCTCGTCCCCCTCGGTCAATGCCTGGCGTTCATGGGTGAAATTGCGGTATAGCTTGGCGGTGAATTTGAACCTGGGGTTGGACTGGACGCGCTTCACCCAGCTCTTACCCATCTGCGGGGTAGGAGAGCGATAAAATGTATTGTTCAACTCGATGGTATCGAAAAAATCGGCCAGATAGGCGAGCAGGTCAAACTTGGAACCCTTCTTGGGGGGATAAACGATCCCTTCCCAATCCTCGTAAGACCATCCTGCCGGCCCGACGCGAATCATTTTAATTCACCACAGAGGCTCAGAGAACCCAGAGATGACAAAGAAGGATTCCCGTTAGAATTTTACATAAAAACCCTTGTTCCCGCAAATTCTTTTTCCCATTTTTTCCTTGACAACCAACACCCTTCTTTAATACTATTTTTTTGCCTTAAAGCGAGTCTTACTAATTTTTCTCTGATTCCCATGGAATAATGGAATCCTGGAGAGAGAAGGGGAGCTTTTCATATCAAAGAATCCTTTAGGCCCGCCCTTCCGTTACTTCATTATTTCAATTGCGGAGCGAAGCGTATCAGGGTCCATAGAACAAGGAGGTGATGTCTGCGGGTAAATTCAGGGGAATTCGGTTAAGTCATAGAACAAGATCGGGCAAGAGATACCTTTCCGAAACCTGGCTCTTTTTTTGTGATGCAAGGTCCTTGAACAATGGCCCAAGGTGTTTTCGTTACTTTCCGTATAGCACTTTTCTTCGGTGTTTGGGAATCCAAGCCACACGGTACTTACATTCCCATTTTGTATGGGTTAAAGTTTGATCGCCGTCCATTAAGAGCCTCCTGTTCCTGATCTTTGAGCGGTTCACAACTGGGAGGCTTTCTTCTTTTCCCGGAAATGTCAATCCCGCCACAGGCGGGACCCCCGGCAGAATAGGGGGTTTACCTAAAGGAAAACATGAATGACCTTTCAAACTCAAAACCAAGGAGGGAATGGCCATGAAAAGGAGACTGTTTATCGTTTCTGTGATCTTTGCTATGTTTGCCTGTTTTTCAGCCCCGGGGCTCACCCAGGAGAAGGTCATCAAATGGAAAGTCCAGGGATTCGTCCCGGCCGGGATGCTCTACCATGATAACCTGGTCCGGCTGGCTGACGAAATCAAGAACCTGAGCAATGGTCGCCTGATATTTGAAGTTTTTTCAGCAGGAGCACTGGTGCCACCATTCGAGGGGCTCAAAGCCGTAAGCGACGGGGTGTACCAGGCCAATTACGGATATACGGGCCAGTGGGTTGGGAAGATCCCCGTTGCCCCCCTGTTCACCGCCGCCCCGGGTGGCATGAATACCTTCGATATCCAGATGTGGCTTGAGCATGGGGGAGGGAAAGAACTGTGGCAGGAGATGTACGATCGATATGGGTATAAGGTCAAGGTTCTTCCTGAGACATGCATCAGTGCGGAGAACTTCATGTGGGCTAAGAAGCCCCTTCGCAAGATCGAGGACTTCAAAGGCCTGAAGATGCGCATGATGCCCCTTATGGGAGATGTCCTGCAGAAGCACGGCTTCTCCGTGGTCTTCATGCCTGCAGGGGAGATCATGCCAAACCTGCAGCGGGGTGTCATTGACGGTGCGGAATACAGCATACCGGCCTTTGACAGGACTCTGGGCATTTGGGAGGTGTGCAAATATGTCATGATTCCAGGGATCCATCAGCCCGCCTCGCAGGTAGAATTAGTGATCAATAAGAAGGCCTGGGAGGCCCTTCCGGGTGACCTGAAGATGCTGCTGGAGACGGCCACCTGGAAGACGAAGCTGAAGAGCTATCTCTGGATGGAGGCAAAAAACCTGGAGGCCATGGACTTCTTCAAGCAGAAAGGGATCGAAACGGTGATGATGGATCCCGAGACGGTGAAGACCTTTATCAAGTGGGCATGGGACTACATGGACGAGATGGGTGCCAAGGATGAATTCTTCGCCAAGGTTTGGAATTCCCAGAAGGCCTTTACCAAAAAGTGGTTTCCATACATCAAAATGTACTCCATCCCTCATTAGGAGAACTGGGGGCAGGGCACAAGGCCTGGAAGGGCGATTGTCTTGAAGAGAGGAAAGTGATAGTAACTCTCTTTTTCATGAGATCCTTATGGAGAAGTTCCTTCGTTTCATCGATCGGGTAAGCGATTGGACGGGGAAGCTCGCCAGCTTCCTCATGGCCGGGCTGGTGGTGGCCATCTGCTACGACGTCTTCATGCGATACGTCTTCAACAGACCCACCTACTGGGCCTTCGAGGTCACGTACATGGTCTATGGGGCTTACTCCATGCTGGGCGTGGCCTACTGTCACCTTCTGAATTCTCACGTCCGAATGGACCTGATCTATGCCAAGCTCTCCGCTCGGGGAAAGGCCTGGATGGACGTGATTTGCTACCTCCTTCTCTTTTTCCCCTTCCTCCTCGTGCTTACCTATAAGTGCGGGGAGCATACCCTGTGGGCACTGCAGTCGGGAGAGAGGTCTTCCGTGAGTGTGTGGCGCCCCGAGCTCGGGCCTTTCAAGCTGGCCATCACCTTCGGGTTCGTCCTGTTCTTTCTGCAGGGAGTCGTCAACTTCATCCGAGTCCTGGCCGTGGCCATGAGAGGGGGGCGCCAGTGAGCCCTGAACTGACCACTGTTTTGATGCTCCTGAGCCTGTTCATCCTGCTGCTGGGCTTTCCCCTGGCCTTCGGCATCGGCACCATGGGCCTTGTCTTCGGTTACCTCACCGGGGGCGAGGCCTTCCTCTATATGCTTCCCCAGCGGGTCATCAACGGCACCCTCTCGGAGTACATCCTTGCGGCTGTCCCCCTATTCATCTTCATGGGCGCTATGATGCAGACCTCGGGCGTGGCGGAGCGGTCCTTCCGCATCCTCCAGCGATGGATGGCCGACCTGAAGGGCGGCCTCAGCGTGGCCACCATTACCCTGGCCATGATGTTCGCCGCATGCGTGGGGGTGGTGGGCGCCTCGGAGACGGCCATCGGGCTTATGGCTATCCCCTCCATGCTCAAGGCCCGCTACTCCAAGGCCCTGGCGAGCGGTGTGGTGTGCGCTGGCGGCACGCTGGGGATCCTGATTCCCCCCAGCATCATGCTCATCCTTTACGCCCCCATGGCCGGGGTGTCGGTCGTTGACATGTACGCCGGGGCCTTTATCCCCGGCATTCTCCTGGGATTGGCCTATATTGGGTACGTGGTGATCCGAACGGCCATCACCCCGAAGATGGCCCCCAGCCTGCCTCCGGAGATGAAGCTGAGGTTTTTCACCAAGGAATCTCTCCTGGAGGGGCTCAGGTACCTTCTCCCACCCCTAAGTTTGATCTTCCTGGTCTTGGGCTCCCTTTTCTTCGGCGTGGCCTCGCCCACGGAGGCAGGTGCGGTGGGCTCGGTCGGGGCCACTGCCCTAGGGTTCCTGTACAGGACCATCACCTGGAAGTCCTTCAAGGATAACTGTTACCTCACGCTCCGTATCACGGCCATGATTGTCTTCATCGCCATCGCCTCCAACATCTTCACGGGGGCGTTTCTCAACGCCGGCTGCGGCCAGGTGATCACGGATCTGCTCCTGGGCATGGGGTTGGGGCCCTGGGGCATCTTCATCATGCTCCTCATCATCATCCTGATCCTGGGGTGCTTTATCGACTGGATCGGGATCCTGATGATCACGATTCCCATCTTCGCCCCCATCCTCCTGAACCTCAAGTTCGACCCTCTGTGGGTGGGACTCGTAGTGTGCGTAAGCCTGCAGATCTCGTTCCTCTCCCCACCCTTCGCGTACTCGATCTTCTACCTGAAGGGGATCGCCCCGGAGATCGAGCTTCACGAGATTTACCGGGGCATCGTTCCGTTCGTCCTCCTGCAGGCCTTCATCACCGTGCTATGCATCATCTTTCCCGACCTCTGTCTCTGGCTGCCGAGGATACTGGCGAAACACTAAGGAATAGTTAGAAAATAGCATCCGAACCTCCTAAGGCTTTGCAAAGTTTGGTCTCTCAAGGCCATACAGGGATCAA
>CAYQWO010000324.1:0-4730 GCA_964421095.1 uncultured Syntrophaceae bacterium | reverse complement strand
AAAATGATCCGGCGAGTTATAGATTTCTACGCCTCGCAGTACCAAAAAAGCGCCTAACCATTCATTCCAGCCGTCCGCTTAGAGCGGCGGCTGAATTTTGGAGTTCCTCCCTCGCTTCGCTCGGGAGGAATGCGGAGCTGAGCCGTAAGCGCCTGCCCTCGCTCCGCTCGGGCGAACAAGGCGCTTGAGACCGATGACCCTACGGGTCACGGCTCAGCTCCGCATTAGGCGCGCCCGCTGAGACAGTGAACAAGTCATACTTCATTGTACAGAAACAAGGTATGTAAGCATGAGAACTATCCATCCTGAATTTGTTGCTTCGATGGAGCGCATTAGGAACAATTTTTATTTCAGCTTCCTTGCCCTCAACTTTTTGAATCTACGGCCATTCAATCAAGATGTTGCCTTGCCTGTGAACCTACCTCAAAATATCATGGCCGCCCGGTCTCTTAATTCCTTCGACAGCGATGGGGTGCAGGAATACTGGATGGGGTCAGGCTAAAGTAATAAAGTGTTCGTAACCGGCCGAGCGATAATGAAAATTGGGACGGTTCTATTTTCCGAAATTGAGGGCTGCAATAAATAGAAACGTCCCATTTACCACTTGTGAACAAGGGAGGACTTCTATGGCGGGCATGGTAAAGCAAAGATTGGCCCATATTTGCATATTGGTTAGGGATATTGACCAGGCAATAGATCATTATACAAAGATTCTGGGTGCAGTCTGTCCCCAGCTTTTGAAAGAGGGGGTGGCCAAGGAAGAACGTTTTGCGGGGAAAGACAGGTATGTAACGGCATTTTTCCGGGCACCGGGTAGCGGTTGCGATATTCAACTCTTACAGCCTCTGGACCCCCAGTCTCCGCTTTATAAGCGCCTGGAAAAACATGGAGAGGGTTTGCACCATATTGCCTTTGCCTCTTCGCACCTGGAAGATACCTTTCAACAGTTGAAGAAGAAAGGGGTATCCCTGCACGGGGATCAATTCATTTTCGATGCCAATGCTCCGGACACCCGGTGGGTATGGATTATGCCCCAGTATGCCCATGGCGTGCTGATCGAGGTGATGGACGAATATAAACCGATTGACGGTTAGGCAAAGGCAGGTCGAGTGAAAATTGGGACGGTTCTATTTTCTGGAGGATTTAACAAAATATTGGAGGATCAATCATGAAGTACCAACATCTGGACAGGTGGGTAACGACAAGCAAGCAGAAAGATTTTGAAAGGAATTTTTTTTTAAATGCCGAGCAATATGAAGTCTGGGATGAAGTCAAGATCGGGGAGGAGTATGAGGCCAGAAGAAAATTTGAAGTTAAGGCCGAGGATATTAAGGCCTTTTCCCAGGCCGTCATGGACCCCAATCCCCTGTTCAACGACGAAGAATATGCTAAGAAGACACCCTGGGGAGGCCTCATCGCTCATCCCTTATTTTTTACGGCCATAGGGTTTTTTTGTACCGACTTAGGCCATTGCAACTGGATTCGAACTCCTGGAGCATTCAATCCGGGACAACTGAATCTTATCTACGAACCCTTTCGTGTTGGGGATATCATCACTTTAAAACTCAAGTCAACGGACAAGTGGATCAAAAGGGGGAAACATTACTTGCAGTATCAGCAGGATTTCATAAACCAATACGGAACACTGAAGGTAAGGCGCTGGCCTACCCTTATCGTGCCGCCCACCCGGGCTGAGATGCGCAAGTATATTGCGGCGGGCATGGAGAAGTGAAAAGAGCGACATCATATTACAAGCGTGAGAAATCTTGGGGGAGGTAGGAAAAATGGGCTTAAGTTTTGACGAAGTAGAGCTGGGGACTCGGCTTCCGGATGTCGTCCGCCAGGTAACGCAGGATGTGATCGACAGATTTGCGGTGGGTTCTTTTGATTACAATCCCATCCATATTGACCCGGAATGGAAAAGGAAGATGGACCTTCCTGGGGGGAAATCGACCATTGCTCATGGTCAGATGACGATGTCCTTCATGGCCTCGGTCCTTACGGATTGGGCATATCCTGTGGCGGGGAGAATTACAAAAATCGAGGCGAAATATATTAAGCCGGTCCTGCCCGGGGACATCATTACCTGCGGGGGCACGGTTACGGAAAAGCATTTCCATGGGCAGGGAAAAAACTTTGTGGTGGTTGAGATCTTTGCCCAAAATCAAAATGGAGAAAAAGTGGCTGTGGGGGAAGCAGAGGTCATTTTGCGCTGATTTTTGTAAAGGGGGGCAAGCCTTGAATTTTGATATTTTCTATAAGAGGGGAAAGAAACCTTCCGCGCAATGGCCTGGCGAGGAGGAAAGGACATGAAAATTGACGTTGATAAGGTGATGGTAGGCGAAACCCTGAGCGTGGGTCGCGTCAAGGAGCTCAATGCCAAGGATTGGTTCTATAAGATCCTGAAGGAGAACCCAAACATCGCCGGGGTGTACCCGGGCATCGAGAACGACCTCCTGCGCGGCGCCATCGATCACCACATCCACGCTTACCCAGACTTTGTCTATCGTGCTCAGGATATGATCGAGGTGGCCAGCGACGCGGCCAGAGCGGGCATGCGCGCGGTGGCCTTCAAGGACCATTTCCATGTGACGGCCGGCGCAGCTTATCTGACCCAGCGGGCCATCGACATCCTTGTGCAGAAGGGCGACCTGCCGCAGCGGGTAGAGGTCTACGGGGGAATCGGGTTGAATTTCGGCATGAACCCTTTGGCGGTCCAAATGGCCCTGAAATATCCCCACCTGAAGATGATCTGGTTCCCCACCTTCCATTCCGGCGGCTACTTGCGGCATGCCGGCAAGCCCGCCGACAAGAC
Organism: uncultured Syntrophaceae bacterium; assembly: GCA_964421095.1. Lineage (GTDB taxonomy): Bacteria > Desulfobacterota > SM23-61 > SM23-61 > SM23-61 > CAYQWO01. The sequence continues at coordinate 1,915 of CAYQWO010000324.1, read as the reverse complement.
CACTGTGTGGTTAGTGGGAGAAAATGGACAGGTGCGGTCCGAAGTGGTCGAGATCATGCAAATGGCTGCCAGGGCAAAGGTTGGCGTGGGATTCGGGCACACAGATTACAAGGAACTCCTGCCGCTGGCTCAAAAGGCCCGCGAGCTCGGCGTCCGGGCCGTCCTGGACCATCCGCTGCTGGAGCTCAATAAGCTAACTCTTGATCAGATGAAAGAGCTGGCGGGGCTTGGCGTCTATGTGGGCACCTATTGTCAGCCGATGATACCGAGCCTTTACCAGCCCGTGGCCGATCCCTTTGAGACGGTGAGGACGATCCAGGCCATTGGGGCTGACCGCTGCCTTGTGGGCAGTGACTTTGGTCAGAGCCTGCACGTGAACACCATCGACGGTGTCCGGATCTTTATCCGGGCCCTGCTGGCCTTCGGGATCACTAAAGAACAGATCAAAGTCATGATTGCCGATAACCCGGCCAAGCTCATGTACTTGGATGCATAAATGGCCAGCTCCTTTTCTCTTCTTGCAGAACTCAACGGAAAGCGGGACATAGGTTCAAAGGCAACTTGTTGTATTTTATGACTCGCGCGGAGCGGGGTCTGTTTTCTTTGTATGCTTATTCCAGGGGTTTGAGGAGCTGTCGAGGCCATGCCCGCGAGAAATCAGCCGTTAGCCTGGCAAAATGCCCACTTATCCTCTTGAATTTTATATTTGAGTTTTTTAAAGTGATGGTTTAAAATACTCAATATGAAATTCATCCCCCGTTTGATTTCACCGCAACGGAAAACCCGGTGTCCGGTTTTGAATCTTGAAAATAGAGTAAAATTGTCCGCAAAAGAGTGTCTCATCTATATTTTTCAATAAGTACATAGAAGGGAAGAGTTCCCTTCTAACAACAAAACATGGGGGTAATGGAAAATGGAAGAGAAAGAGATTTTTGAAAGGATTTCTTCTGACCCTGATATTTTGCATGGGAAACCGTGTATTAGGGGGACAAGAATCCCCGTCTATTTGATAGTTTCCCTGATCGCAGAAGGTGAACCCGTAGAAAATATCATCAAGGATTACCCATCTCTCAGCCCGGAAGATATTAGGGCTGCCCTCCGTTACGCAGCCAAATTAAGCGAATATGAGGCATATGCAATATGACCCCAAGATTTATGTTTGATGAAAATATCCCATATGCGCTCATTGATTTACTTGAAAGGAGGGGTTTTAGCGTACAGCATCTGAAGAAGATTGGTAAAGAAGGGATCAAGAATGGTGAGGTTTATGAAATCGCTGAAAGAGAGAATATGTGGATCGTGACCAGAGATGCTGATTTTCAAAATTTGCGGAGATTTTATTCCTATAATATAGCTGGCATTATTCTCTTTAAGCTCACGAGATCAAAGACCGAATACCTGTTAAATGCAATGATAAAGCTTTTGGATAAGCAAAGAGATAAGCTTGCAGGGAAAAACCTTATTATTGTGGAAGACTACGAAGTTAAGATTTACGAAGATTAACCGAGAAGGGGTCAATTTTCTTTAGCTGCCTCCGCGACAGCTTCTTTATATATCTAAGATTACCAATGTTTCCCATCCCCGTTCCGTTTTTTCCAATCGGAAATAGTGCAGGGTCACAGCTTTCACATCGACCCGGGGGGTGGTGGCGCTCGGGGTTGAGGGTCTCACCGTAGGCGATGGCCTCAAGGACGTAGGGCCTGGCCTCCGCCTGTACCCGGGCCTGATTTACCCGCAGCCTCAATTTTAGAAAGTCTTTGGGGTTTTCAAAATGGGCAGGTGCTGGCGACGCATCCTCCGGAATATTCAGATTCTACGGCGATGATGTCGCTGGGAACGGAAGGTTGGACCTTTTCCCTGTAGCCAAAAGATAACACCTGTTCTTTTTTACCTGTCTCTTATACACATCTCCGAG
>CAYQWO010000323.1:0-4751 GCA_964421095.1 uncultured Syntrophaceae bacterium | reverse complement strand
GATTCATTTTTTATTTCAATATTGACCCGGATTCGTCCCTTGGCCAACTCCAGAACTTCTTTTAAGGTGGGGATCTGCTCACCCGAAAATTGCGGCGCAAACCAGGAGCCGGCATCAAATTGTTTCAGTTCCTTTAGGGTGTAATCGGCAACCTTGCCCCGGCCATTCGTTGTTCTATCTATGGTATTGTCGTGAATCACGACCACCTGTCCATCTTTAGAAAATCGAACATCCAGTTCAATCATATCGCTGCCCAACTCGATGGCTTTCTTGAATGAAGCGAGCGTATTTTCCGGAGCCTGTCCGGAAAACCCACGGTGGGCAATAACCATGACCGGAAATTTTCCGGTCCAATAAGGAACGACCATTTCTACTGGTTTCTTCGTTGCGCAAGCCATCTCCCCTCCCATCCATATCGCCAAGAGAAGGAAAATAATTCCGCCCCCTCTCTGATGATTTTTAAAGGAATTCATTCCACCCCTACATAGCTTTTCAAAGATTCATTTTTCTGTTTCCAGCAATCCATGCATGAAATACCGCTGCATTAAAAGCACCACCAGAACAGGCGGGAGGAGGGCCATCATAGCCACGGCCATGACCAGGTTCCACTCCGGGGGCTGGGTCCCACTGGGGATGGTGGAAGCAATTCCCACCACCACGACCCTCATTTTTTCCGAACCCGTCACCATGAGGGGCCAGAGGTACTGATTCCAGCCATAAATGAACATGACTACGAATAGGGCCGCAATGTTGGGTCCGGAATTGGGCAGGATGACTGACCAGAGAAAGCGTAAGGGGCCAGAGCCATCGATTTTGGCCGCATCCACTAATTCGTCCGGGATGGTCAAATAGAATTGGCGGAAGAGAAACGTCGCCGTGGCCGAGGCAATCAGGGGGATGGTAAGGCCCAGGTAGGTATCCACCCATCCCAGTTGACTGATGACTTGATAAGTAGAGATGATACGAACCGGAACCGGTAGCATGAGCGTGACAAAGATCATCCAGAAGAAAATTTGCTTTCCCGGGAAATTAAAATAGACGATGGCAAAGGCGGAAATAATGGATATGGCAATCTTCCCCAGGCTGACCGCCAAGGCCACGATGGTACTGTTGATGAGAAGCCTGCCCAGGTCAACCCGTTTCCAGATTTTAGTGTAATTTTCCCAGAGGTAATTTGAGGGCCACATTTTCTGGGGAGTCTGAGTCGCCTCTTCCATACTCTGGGTGCTAATCACAAAGGCATAATAGAGGGGAAAGCCGATGAGCAGAATCGATAAGATCAAAAGGATGTGGACCAGGAGATTCGTCCATTCCAGTTTTCGTTTATTTGCCCTTGGGATTGCGGGGCGATTCAATAAAACACCTTCCTTTCGGTAAAGCGAAACTGGAGCACCGTTAGGAAAATAACCAGAGCCATGAGGATGACGGATTGGGCTGCCGAGAGCCCCATCCGCAGATGGACAAAACCGTCCACATAGGCCTTGTAGACCATGATGGTGGTGGCATCTCCCGGCCCCCCTTGGGTGACGGCATGGATAATTCCAAAGGTCTCGAAGAAAGAAAATACCATATTCATGATAAACAGAAAAAAAGTCACGGGGGATAGCAGGGGAAACGTGATCCAGCGGAAAAGCCTGAGACCGCTCGCGCCGTCCACCCTCGCCGCTTCCATGACAGCCTGAGGGATCGTCTGCAAGGCGGCCAAGAAAAATGCTACATTGTACCCTAAATGGGCCCAGCTGGCCGCAAAGATCACCAGGAGCAGGGCAATCCAACCTTTCAAGAGCCAATTGAACTCATAGGTCGTTATATGGGCCAGAAGGTAAGTCAGAATTCCGTAAGAGGGATGGAAGACAAAGAGCCAGATGATCCCGGAGACCGGAGGGGCAACCCCGAAAGTCCAGAGCAGGGCAGACCGGTAGAAGGGGAGGCCGCGGATCTTCTGGTTGGCCAAAACCGCCAGGAGTAGAGAGACAGCCAGGCAGGAAAAGGTGACTCCTAAGGAGAAAAGGAAAGAATTGTAAACGCTCCGATAATATTCCGGAGACGTTAGGAGATCGATGAAATTCTCCAGAGCTATGAAAATCTGTACGTCCCCAAAAGGGGAAGTTTTGAAAACCGATAAACGAAGCGAGTCAAAAGCCGGCCAGAAGAAAAAAACCAGGACGACAATCATCTGGGGAGCAACGAGGAGATAAGGAAGCCACGGATTTTTAAAAATACTTTTTTTCATTCGAAAAAATAGGCAATGGGCAATAGGGAATAGGCAATAGGTGAAAGAAGGAAAATCCAGATTTCAAAACCCGAAACCCAAACCCCAAAACCCATAGCCTATAGCCCATCGCCCATCCCCACTTCTCATTTATAAAGGGAAGCAAACTCTTTCAAAGTTGCATTCCCCTTTTTCACCGCACCGTCTAATCCTTCCTTGGGGGTCTTCTTTCCGGCGAAAACGTTTTCCATTTCTCCTTCAATCGTATCCCGGACGGCTACAAAATTCCCCAGGCGAATCCCCTGGCTGTTGGCGGTTGTTTTGCCGCTCGTGATTTGAGCGAAAGCCGTCCACAGGTTGGAATTCTTGCGGAAATGATCTTCCGGGAGAGCCTTTATCGCCGCTCGAGTGAGGGGGAGATACCCGGTGTTCGCATGCCACCAGGCTTGCTGTTCGGTCTGTCCCAGAAACTCGAGAAACTTGGCTACTCCCTTATAATACTCCTTATTATGTCCCTTTAAGACCCAAAGGGTAGCTCCGCCAATGATGGAATTACCCTGAGGATACCCAGCCAAGCGTGGTAAGTTCCCCGTTCCCCAATCAAATTTGGCCGTCCGGGTCATCGTGCCTACCAGAGCAGTGGAAGCCAATCCAACGGCGGCATCTCCATTAATGATGGGCTGATCTCCCCTGGCTCCCCGTCCGGAGTAAGTGAAAAGGCCTTCTTTTTGCCATCGGGTGAGAAGTTCGAGAACCTGGACTCCCAGTTTTCCGTTGATCCTTAACTGGGTGGCCATGGCAGAAAAGCCATTATTGTTATTGGCAAACGGTTGATCATGCCAGGCATGCATGTTCTCCATTAGAGTCCAGGAGGGCCAGGCTACAGTGAAGCCAAATTTGGTTAAGCCTTTGGACAAGACTAACTTGGCAGATTTTTCGATTTCTTCGAAGGTCTTGGGAGGGATTTGAGGATTCAAGCCGGCCTTCTCAAAAGCAGTCTTGTTATAATAGAGAATTGGAGTTGAAGAGTTGAAAGGCATGGAATAAAGGTTTCCGTCTTTGGAGTAATACGACTTAACGACGCCGATAAAGTCCGTCCAATCTATCGTAATCCCTTGGTCTCTCATCAACTGGTAAACGGGGTAAATGGCCCCAGAAGAGAGCATAGTCTGGGTTCCTACCTCAAAGACCTGTATGATGTGGGGATGAGTCTTGGCTCGGTAGGAAGCAATTCCAGCAGTAAGCGTCTCGGGATATGACCCTTTGTAGATGGCCTTGACCTCGTATTCGCTCTGACTGGCGTTGAACTTGTTGGTAATATCATTCACCCTTTCACCAAGAAACCCGGCCATGGCATGCCACCATATGATTTCCGTTTTGGCCAGGGCCCCTGTGGGAAAGATGCACAGGGCGGCAAAAAATACGGTCAAAGAGAGAGCTTTTATTTTCATATTGCTTTTCATAAATCCACCTCCATAAGGTTAATCTTGCAGCATTGAGAAAGCATTATAATTAAAAATTAGAAAAGTCAAGGAATATTCTTCTTTTTATGATTCAGAAAAAGTGCGGGTAGGCATCCTTCGACAGGATTGTCGAAAGATGGAAAATGGTCGAAACCAAAAAAATATCCAACATCAAAGGATTATTAATTTTTTTGGTTGGTGGAAAGATGGTTTCGACAATTTTTCCGGTTTATTCTCACGGCTGCATCTGGAGGCCAATAGGCAATTGAAAAATTTTGCTAATATTTTCAACTTGCCACGAATAGAATGGGCGATCGTCCAGGCCTTGGCATAGGGGTTGCAAATTTGGATAAACGAAAGGTAATGTCGGAAAAAGAAAAAAGAAAAGAAAGGAGATAGAAAATGAAGAAGCTGATGATTGCCATTCTTGCAGTTACGCTGTTGGCCACTTCTGGTTTGGCCTTGGCCCAAGGCTGGGGAGGAGGCCCTGGATGGGGAAGAGGTCCCGGAATGGGAATGGGCTATGGACCATGTGGCCCCGGGGATGGTCCCCGTGGTCCGGGGTACGGTCCGGGTGCTGGGGGTCCTGGCCTGAACTTGAGCGCTGAGCAGGCTCAGAAAATGCAAGCGCTCCAGGAAAGTTTTTTCAAAGAGACGATCCCCCTGCGGAATGAAATGATGACAAAGCATCTGGAACTGCGGACGCTCTGGGCGCAAACAAACCCTGACCAGGAGAAGATCCTGGCCAAGCAGAGAGAGATCAACGCTTTGAGAGCTCAGCTCCAGGAAAAGGCCACCAAATATCAGCTGGAGGCCCGAAATATTCTTACCCCCGAACAACAGGCTCAGTTGAGAAGTTTTTGGGGCCCCGGACCGGGTTTTGGGCGGGGATATGGAATGAGAGGTGGCTTCGGACCCGGCCGCGGGATGGGATGGGGGCCTGGTTATTGCCCCAGGTGGTAAATTGAAACTTCATTCAACCTCCTGAAGCAAGGGGAGGGCCGATGGCAGACGGCTCTCCCCTTTTTTGTCTTTTCCATGCTGTTCTTAATGTGTTATAGTTTTTTAAATCCCCC
>CAYQWO010000322.1:1550-4754 GCA_964421095.1 uncultured Syntrophaceae bacterium | reverse complement strand
TTATGGACATCGTAATCGTTGGAAGCGGGCCTGCGGGCATAAATGCTGCTCTTCAATGCCGCCAGAGCTGGCCCCGGAAATCGGTGACCCTGGTCGAAGGAGAAAAAAGCGTCGGCACCTGTCGCCCCATGCTCCCCCAATTTATGGCCGGACAGGTGAAAGAAGAGAAACTTTATTTTTTCAAACCCCCGGAAGATCCCCTGCTGACGGTGAAATCTGGCGCCAGGGTTCAATCGCTGGACAAAGAAGGGAAGACGCTTCAGCTGGAAAGCGGGGAGACCATCTCCTTTGAGCGGCTGATCCTGGCTCCCGGTGGCCGACCCATCATCCCCCGCATCGAGGGGATCGATGCCCTGGAGGGAGTCTTTCCGGTCTGCAATCTCCCTGAAGCCGAAAAGGTTCGCAACTGGATTACCAAGGATTCGAAGATCGTGGTCCTTGGCGGCGGGCTCGTGGGGGTCAAGACCGCGCTATACCTCCGGACCGCCGGTTTTCAAATCGCGCTTGTGGAAAATGAGGCCTGTCTCCTTCCCCAAGCCCTTAGAACGGAAGCAGCTGTCCGCGTAGAAGAGCATTTCCAAAGAATGGGTATTGACCTCTACCTCAGCCAGACCATAGAGGCCTTTGAAGGCGAGGACGGAAAAATCAAGAGGGCAAGAGCAAGAGGGCAATGGATCCCCTGCCAGGCCCTCCTACTGGCGATCGGATCAGTCCCCAATATTTCTTTCCTCGAAGGTTCCGGCCTTCTGGAAGAGGGAAAGCTGCGGGTTTCAGCGGCCCTGCAATCGAAGAATCCCAGGATTTTTGCCGCCGGGGATGCGGTCACGATCTTTACCCCGGACGGAAAGAGCCATACCCCGTGGACCTGGCCCCAGGCGGTTTCCCAGGGGAAACTGGCCGCGGCGAACCTGTACCGGTCGAACCCACTTCCCCTCAAGGCCCTGACCCGGGTGAACTCCATGAACCTTCAGGGTCTCGCTCTCAATATGCTGGGGGCCTTCATGGAAGGGTCTGAGGTGGTGTCTTATGTGCCCCCGGCCGAAGGCCTTCTCCGTCAGGTCTTCTTGAGGGAAGGCCGGATCACCGGAGGGGTGCTCTTGGGAGACATTACCGGTGCCGGCCCCTTGCATCATTTAATGATCCATGGCCATGATTCCGGTCCTGAAGTCAGAAGGCTAATCAAGCCTTCCTTACGCCTCATGTCCCCCAACCTGTCGGAGAAGGGGATCGAGCGAAGGAGGGCCAGGCTCATTCCTGGAGAGGAAAAATAAACATGCTGATTCGAAAAGATCTCTGTGTCGGCTGCGGGCGGTGTCAACCCTACTGTCCGGTTAGCGCCATCCGGTTCGAAGAACTGAAGAGTACCGTGGACCAGGAGGTCTGTTATGAATGCGGAACGTGCCTGCGGTCCGAGGTCTGCCCGGTGGACGCCATCGAGGAATCCCCGTACGTGTATGAGTATCCCCGGGCGCTGCGAAAATTCTTCAGCGACCCGAATGCCACCCATACTCTCACCGGCATCGCGGGGCGGGGAACGGAAGAGTCGAAGAGCAATGATGTCATCAATCGGTTTTTGCCGGGGGAAGTGGGGATGGCCGTTGAATTTGGACGCCCCACTCTGGGAATGGATCTGACCAACATCCAAAAGGTCACCCGGGCCATGGCCAAAGCCGGCTTTACCAAGATCGAGCCCGAAAACCCCTTCAATGATATGATCCAGAACTATGAAACCGGAGACCTGAAGCCCGAACTCATGGGCGAGAAGGTCCTGAGCGCGATCATGGAATTCAAGGTCACGCCGGATCGGCTCGGCCTGGCCCTTCGCACCCTCAAGGAGGCGGCCAAAGAGGTGAACAGCGTCTTCGTCGTGGATGTAATCACCCGGCTGGAACCCGGCCTGACCGTTCCCAAGGAGATTCTGGAGACGATCGAAGCCGAAGGCTACACGGGGCGGCCGAATGCGAAAATCAACATGGGCCTGGGAAGGGCCAATCCGAGGAAAGACAAATGACTCACAGCTTGCACCGTGAAGGACCCCTGGACCTTCTGGAAAAGGAGTATGTCCTCTTCGTCTATCCGGCAAGAGGATTCAATTACGATGGCAGCGAGCCAAAGATCAGGCGCCTGGGCGAGATGCTCTTTCATCAAGGCCCGGCCAACCTGCTGGTGACCAGCCTTCGGCGGAATATGTACCTCGCGGTTTCTCCGGAGGAAATCCTCCGCAGCATCAAAGACGGGACAAAGATTTTCTGCGTGTTAGAAGGCCGGAAAAAAATCAAAGATACCCTGGCTAAAATCAAGGAGATGGACGAGGGGATCTCCATCGTCATCAGCGGGGTCATCGACCGGGTGCGGGAGGTCACGGCGGAACTCGGCATAAATCCCCATACCATCAATCTCTCCCTGGGAATCCACGGCCGGACGGACCGCCTCCCGCCTCCCGACATCCGCCAGTTCACCACCATGTGCGGCCATGGCATGGTGTCACCGAACCTGATCCGGGATTTGATCCGCAGGGTCAAGACCGGGAAGCTGGACCTCTGGGGGGCAAGCCTGCTGGCCGCCGCTCCCTGCACCTGAGGGATTTTCAACCCCTGCAGGTCTGCAGAGATGCTCAAGGAGTTAATGTCTCTTTATACGGCATATCGGCTATGATCGCCCCTTGAGACGGCTGGAGGAAAAGATGAAGATAGATGCAGAGAAATGTGTCGGATGCGGAGTCTGTTTGCCTTATTGTAATGTTGGGGCTATCTCTTTGCAGGATGATGTGGCCGTGGTAAACGATAAGGTTTGCGTGGAGTGCTGGGTTTGTTACCGGAATCAAATATGTCCGCAGGACTGTTTTGCCCCTACACCCCTGACGTCGCCAGGTGACGTCTTCAAGCATGTTCTGAGTGATCCGACCGTAACCAGCGAAGGGACGGGAGTTCCAGGCCGGGGCACAGAGGAAGCGAAGACCAATGATGTGACCGGACGGTTCTCAGCGGATTCTTACGGCATTTGCATCGATATGGGGAGACCCGGGGTGGGCGCATATATGCGCGATGTGGAAAAGGTGGCCATGGCGGTGGCTGGCGCCGGGGTCAGATTTGCCAGCCCGAAAGAGACCCCTCTTTCGGGATTGATGACCGACATCAGAACCGGCAAAATTCACGACGACTTTCTTCCGGTTCACGTATTATCCGTGATCATCGAAGGAACCTG
>CAYQWO010000322.1:0-1450 GCA_964421095.1 uncultured Syntrophaceae bacterium | reverse complement strand
TATGACTCACAGCTTGCACCGTTGCGGAAAACTGCAGGAGAAAGACTTTGTCTGGCTCCTGTATCATGTGAAAGGCGTGAATGACCAGAATTTCGTCCAGAGGCTCCACAAGGCCATCGGGATCGTCGAGGAAGTAGGGTCGGTGAACTGGGGGGATGTAAAGTCCGGGCCCATTGTGACCGTCCCCCTGGAGGAAATCAAGCAGAAGGTCACGGAAAAATCGAGGATCCGGGGAGTTTTCACTTCACGGGATCAGGTGACGAAATTTTTTAAAAAAATGAAGGATGCCGAACTCGGATTTTGCGTGATCATCTCCGGGCTGCTGGAGGAGGTCTTCTCCGCTTGTCAGGAAGCCGGGGTGAAGCCCCATACCCTAAATTATTCCCTCGGAGTCTTCGGCAACAAGAAGCTGCTGGCCGACGAGGATACCCTGGCCATCACCACCATGTGCGGTCATCATATGATCCCTGACGAATTAGTGGCAGAGACCCGGAGAAGAGTGAAGGAGGGAAAGATTTCTCCTGAGCAAGCGAGCCTGGAGCTTGCTAAATTGTGCCCTTGTGGAATATTCAATCAGGAAAGGGCGAAGGAGTTGTTGGCTTTGGAGAGCGAAAATCTGCTATAATCCGATCACCTAAAGTTCCGGTGCCACCCCAGAGAAATAAAAATTTTTCGATCCAGATTATACCCTAGCTAAAGATGTTTGAAATTTTCCCCTCATTCTGCCCTATCCCCCGCCTCCGGGGGAAGGTACGGGTGCGGGTGAGTCGATTTTGTCCCCCTCCTGCCAGGGGACTATGTCGCAATGACTGAAAGGAATTATGGGGCACTCTACAGGGGAGGGGAATATATCTGGGAAATTTCTTAATTAACAAGGCTATCCAAGCGAAAGGAGGATGAGTCGATGAAAAAGGCACTCTTGTTTGTCTTTTTAGGGCTTCTTATTCTAGGAAGTTCAGTGGAAATCACCTTCGCCCAGAGCAAGTATCCGACCAAGCCCATCGACATCATCGTTCCCTACGCCCCTGGCGGGGGGACCGACATCATGTTCCGGAACATCGAGAAGATTATTAGCCAGTACAAGCTGGTGCCCCAGCCCGTCAACATCATCAATAAGCCGGGGGGAGGGGGTGCAATCGGCAAGGCCTTCTGCCTTTCCAAGCCGGCGGACGGATATACCTTCACCTGTTTTGATCTAGGGACCGTCTCCCAGCAAGTCGAAGGAAGAGCCAAGTGGGACTTCCGCAAGGATTTTGCCTACATTGCCCGCCTGGTGAGCGACATCAACCTGTTGATCGTTCCTGTTGACTCCCCCTATAACAATGCCAAAGACCTCGTCGAAGCCATCAAGAAAAAAGGGCCCAAGTCGGTTTCCTTTGGGGGCACCGGTACAGGTGGTGCAGACACTTACGCCGCCATCGATTTCAACAAAGCTTCCAAACAGGAGTTC
>CAYQWO010000321.1:1947-4757 GCA_964421095.1 uncultured Syntrophaceae bacterium | reverse complement strand
CCTTAGCCATTCCCGAACAAGTAAAGCAAAACGGTGGTTGGGTTTCCCTTCCCCCGGGGCCTGGGCTGGGGATAGAGATCGATTACGATTTTATGAAGAGGTTCGAGGTGACCTAAATACTCCTCTAATATTTGGTACCCGAGGAGGGTGAATATTTTCACCAAATTGAATGAGGAATGTTACTTTTTGGGAATATTGTGGAGGAAAAGAAAATGTATTTTGCTCTCACGGATGAACAAAGGGCCTTACAACAGACGGTCCGCGATTTTTGCCGGAGGGAAATCATACCGGTCGTAGCGGCAGATGAGAAAGCCCATCGTTTTCAACGGGAACTTGTTTCCCAAATGGGCCAATTAGGATTTTTTGGGTGTCCCATCCCGGAGAAATACGGCGGAAATGGGATGGGTTATCTCGCCCATGCTCTGGTTTGCGAGGAAATCGCCCGCGTCAGCGGATCGTTGCGGGCTGGGTTCAACATGCAAACGATGTTGACCGCCCGGACCATTTTAAAATTCGGCAGTGAGAAACAACGCCAGACTCTCATCCCCAAGCTGGTCAGTGCCGAACTTCTGGGGTGTTTCGCCATTACCGAACCGAATGCCGGATCCGATGCTGGTTCGCTAAAAACTACGGCCCTAAAGAAAGGAGACTCCTACATCCTGAATGGGTCCAAAACCTGGATCACCTATGCCACCGTCGCTGATTTGGGTGTATTCTTCGCTTACACTGACCCTACCAAGCGCTATAAAGGGATGTCCGCCTTTTTGGTGGATATGCACACTCCCGGGGTTTCCACCAGACTCATCGAGGAAAAGCTTGGTTGGCATGCTTGTCCGACCGGGGAAGTGTTCCTCGAGGATGTTGCGGTCCCTAAAGAAAACCTTCTGCGGGAAGAAGGTTACGGTTTTCCCATCATGATGATGGACTTGGACGGCTCGCGTCTGACGGCCGCCTCCGGTGCTTTAGGCGTCTGTCAAGCATTCTTGGACGAGTCCATCAAGTACGCTAACCAGCGGGAACAGTTTGGCCAAAAGATCGGACAGTTCCAGATGATCCAGGACGTGATCGCTCAAATGGTTGTAGAAACAGAGGCCGCCCGTTTGTTGGTCTATCGCTGCGCGGCGCAAAAAGACCAAGGTAAAGAGAATAATACCCTGGAGACCTCTATCGCCAAATACTATGCCTGTGATGCGGCTTCTCGCTTGGCGGATATGGCCTTACGGATTCTTGGGGCCTATGGATACTCGGGGGAATATCCCGTGGAACGTTATCTGCGTGATGCCAAGCTCTATCAGTTGTTGGAAGGTTCTGCCAACATCCAAAAGCTTATCATTGCCCAGGACGCCCTGGGGTACCGGAAAGCCAACCGTTAAAGGAGGAGTTTTTCCATGGAGTATAAAGAAAAAGGATTTGAGGCCATCTACAGGGATTACGAAGAAAGGCGCAAAAAAATCGAAGACATGGGGGGGGCCAAGGCGGTCGAGGCCCAACATAAAGAGGGAAAGTGGTCGGCCCGGGAACGGGTGGAATACTTCTTCGACAAGGGCACTTTCACCGAGCTCGGGCTCTTCGTCAAGAACCGCACCACGGCCTTTGGTATGGATAAGCGGGAGGTAGCAGCCGAAGGCCTCGTTACCGGCTTCGGTAGAGTAAATGGAAGGATGGTCGTAGTGAGTGCCGAGGATTATACTACCATGGCCGGAACGTTCGGAGAATATCATGGTAAAAAATTCTCCCAGGCCATCGATTTGGCCAAGGAGAAGGGATGGCCTTTCGTGGGCATGAATGATTCTGGCGGCGCCCGCCTGCAGGAAGGGATGGACACTCTCCAATGCTATGCCTGGCTCTTCCGTTCCCAGATTCTGGCCTCGGGGATCATCCCGCAGATCGCCCTGATGATGGGTCCCTGCCTGGGCGGACAAGCCTATCACCCCATCATGCAGGATTTTGTCTTTCAAACTCGCCATACAGGTTTCATGGGGATTGCCGGGCCGGCTTTTGTAAAAACTCAAACCGGAGTGGAGATCTCTCTGGAAGAACTCTGCGGAATCAAGGCCCATGCTTACAAGACCGGGCAGACCCACGTGGTCGTGGAGGATGATAAGGATTGTTTGGACAAGACCAAAGAACTCCTGGCCTTCCTGCCCTCCAACAATAAAGAGAAACCTCCCCGCATAGAAAACCAGGATGACCCGGACCGGGTCATTCCCGAACTGGATACGATGGTTCCCGAAAGACCTTCTCGCCCCTTCGATATGCACAAAGTGATAGACCGGATCGTGGACAACGGTTATTTCTTTGAGCTCTTTAAGTATTACGCCACCAACGTGCTCATCGGTTTCGGCCGCTTCCACGGCCGAACGACAGGGATCGTGGCTTCCCAACCTATGTCCAAAGCCGGAGCCATCGATTGCGACGCGGCGGATAAAGTGGCTCGTTTTGTCCGTTTCTGCGACCTTTTCAACATCCCTTTAGTGAATCTTCATGACACTCCCGGGTATTGGATCGGGCCGGAAGAAGAGTGGAAGGGTATCCTTCGCCACGGAGCCAAGTTACTTTATGCTTACATCGATGCCACGGTACCCAAGATCACCATCATTGTCCGTAAGTCCTTTGCTGGAGCCTACCTGGGGATGTGCTGCAAGGATACGGGCGCGGACTTCATGTTTGCCTGGCCCCAGGCGCGGGTGACCATCGTGGGGGCCGACACCGCCGCCAGCGTTATTTTTGCCAGGGAGATTAAAGCCGCTCCCAACCCAGAGGAGGTTCGAGCCGCGCGCATCCAGGAGTACAGTGACCTCTACGAAAAC
>CAYQWO010000321.1:0-1937 GCA_964421095.1 uncultured Syntrophaceae bacterium | reverse complement strand
CTACCGGGGGGCCGAGCGCAACTATCTCGATGATGTCATCATGCCCCGGGATACGCGTAAGTACATCAACCGCTGCTTAGACGTGCTGGAGAACAAGTCCGAAGCCCGACCCTGGAGAAAATACTCTAACATCAACCTTTAATGATGCGCATCGATAGCCGCAAACCATGAAAATCCCCCCTGCCCCCCTTTAGTAAAGGGGGGTTGGGGGGATTTGAAAGTTGCTTTCTAGGTAATTCAATCGATTCTTGAAACGGGGTTTTTATCCGGGGGAACATCGTCCATTCTCTCCCAGAAAGGAGGATACGCTATGTTTTTTCGTCAAAGGATACCCGGAATTTTGATCGGCCTTTTTACCCTGACCTGGGTCCTTTTTTTCTTCACAATGGCCGGGGCCCAAACCAAAACTACCCGTCTCTCCATTGCCACCGGAGGGACGGGAGGGGTGTTTTATGTTGTGGGGGGAGGGATCGCTGCGGCGATCTCCAAGTATCTTCCCGGCGTAGAGGCCACCGCCGAGGTGACTGCGGCTTCAGTGGACAACTGCAAGCTCATTATGGCGAATAAAGCCGACCTGGGATTCGTTCTTGCAGACACGGCCTATGACGCCTACGCCGGAATCGAGCGCTTCAAGGCCACCGGCAAAGTTCCCCTTCGGGCTCTGGCTGTGCTCTACCCTGCGGTCTCTCAAATTGTCACCGTGGAAGGAGCGGGGATCGATAAAGCCCAAGACTTAAAGGGGAAGAGGGTCTCGACGGGTGCTCCCGGGAGCGGGGCCGAGGTCACGGCCGTCAAAATCCTGGAGGCGCTGGACATTGATCTGCATAAGGATATTCGACGGGAGCGCCTGAGCGTGGCTGAGTCAGCGGGGGCCCTCAAGGATCGCAAAATTGATGCTTTTTTCTGGGGAGGTGGAATTCCCACGGCGGCTGTACTCGACCTGGCCAGTACCCCTGGAATTAAGATTAAAATCATCGCCCATGACGAACTTCTGGAAAAGATCAACAAGAAATACGGGCCTACCTATTACCGACTGGTTATTCCCAAAGAAATCTATCCCGGGATGACTCAGCCCGTACCGGTCATTGCCACTGCCAATATTTTTGTATGCCATGAACAAATGGACGAGAAGATCGCCTATGGGATCGTCAAGACGATCATTGAACGTCGGGAAGACTTAAAGGCGGTTCATAAGGAGGCTGATAAAATCACTCTGGAGAATGCGGTGACCGGGTCTTCCATCCCTTACCATCCAGGAGCGATCAATTACTACACGGAAAGAAAAGTCTGGCCCCCTGGCCCCGCCCGAAAATGAAAGGGGGTCATTTATTTTATTATTTCCTGCCAGTATCTTTCTAACCTAACAACCTATCTCCTAACCTTCTTGAGTAAAGATGAAACAAAGGCTTGAACAACCTAATCTTCCAGAATCTCTGCTGAAAATACGGCTTACGGAGCACTAATAGAAAGGAGGGCTTGGCATATGAAATTATTAGCGTTGAACGGTAGCTTCAGAAGAAACGGGAACACGGAAATCCTTTTGAAGCAAGCATTGATGGGGGCTGAATCGGAGGGAGCTGAGGTGGAGATCCTCAGGCTTACCGACTACAAAATCCAGCCATGTCGGGGGTGTGGACTTTGCCTGTTCAGAGAAAATGTGTGTCAGGTCCAAGACGATGATGTCAGTTTTATTTTTTCGAAAGTGGAGGCGTGCGACGGGATGATTTTGGGTGCTCCCTGTTATTTCCTGGAATTGACCGCAGTGGTCAAGCAATTGATTGACCGGTGCTGGATTCTGGGCCATAAAATTGGAAAGATCAAGAAGCCGGCGACAGTCATCATTCCCTATGCTACGCGCGGGTGGATTCCCTATGTTTCTGTCCAATCCAACATCCTCCTGAACGTCATGGGGATTACGAAAATTAATGAGATCACCA
>CAYQWO010000320.1:0-4773 GCA_964421095.1 uncultured Syntrophaceae bacterium | reverse complement strand
CATGAAAGAAACAGGCCCGGAAGCCTGACCTTTGGTGGAATAAACCAGGTCCCCTTTGGGCCTTAATTTTGAAAAACTAAACCCCGTGCCCCCACCGGTTTGGTGGATCTTGGCCATACTTTTCAGAGCCTCGAAGATCCCTTCGATCGAATCTTCCACGGGAATGACAAAGCAGGCGGAGAGCTGACCTAAAGCCGCTCCGGCATTCATCAGGGTGGGAGAATTGGGCATAAATTCCAAATGGCACATGAGCTGGTAGAACTTTTCCTCTACCTCTTCGGGGTGGTGGGAAGGCGGGAAATTCTTTTCGGCTTGAGCGATATGGGCAGCGACTCTGCGGAAAAGGCCAGTGGGAGTCTCGATGATATTTTGTTTATCGTCTTTTAAGAGGTATCTCTTCTTTAAAACCTCCATGGTATTGATGGGTAATTTCAAGTCATCTTTGATCCCCAAAAACGATTTGGCCAAGCGGAGGTCACTGCGCCTTTCCCGGTAGAGGATGTAACTCTTGGCGATTTGGCTGTATCCCTCGCCCATCAAGGTCGCTTCTACAGTATCTTGGATCGATTCGACATGGAGGAGTTTATCTTTATAGATGGCCACCAATTTCTGGATGACGATTCCCGTGAGCTTTTCCGCAATCGTGCTCGCTTTGGTTTTATCCTGGAGGACCTCAAGGGCGGCGCGGAAGATGGCATGCTGGATCTTTTCGGGATCAAATTTAACGACCGACCCATCTCTTTTTTGCACTCTTGGCGGTATTAGGTCTTTATTCATAGATGGCTCCACTCCTGTAAAAACGGTGTTAAGTCCTTCGTGTTTTTAATCCGTACTCAGCACTCATTCCTCGTCACTCGTCACTCGTTGCTCGTTACTTTTTTACTATCGGCACGGTCAGGCTGGCCTGGGGCATCAAAAGGATGCGGGGTTTCGGCCCTAACTTGGCAAAGGCGATGCGCAGGGCTTCGGTCATATCCTGGGCAGGAGTGAACCGCAGGGTGCGGACCAAGGCGTGATCCAAGCCGGAAATGAGGATGAATTGGGCCTTTTTCATCAGGCGGGTCACGGCATAGGCCTTGTGCCCCCCCACCACGAAATCGGAGCGAATCTTTTCCTCGATCCTTTCCGGGGTCTTATATTCCTGCATCCATTGCAGGTATTGATCCGAGCCAACGCCCTCGGCGCATTCCCCGAGGATGATCACCACTCCGCCTTCGCGCACCGCCAGCCGGGCATTGTCCATCGTTTTTTGCAACTGGTAAACATTGATGTCTTTGGGATAGCCGCCACAGCTGGCGATCACCAAGTCCGCTGGCTGGGAAATTTTTGAACCGTAAACAGCCTCCACAAACTTGCAGCCTTCCAGGTGGGCCTGGATATAGTCGCCGGCGAAAATTTTCAAGAACTCTTTCCTTTCATTGAGCACGACATTCAAGAGAAAGGAAGGCCGCCGCATTTCGGCCCCCTCCATCGCGTCTTCATGTACGGGATTCCCCTTGAGCCGGCCCAGGCCGGCCCCCGGCTCCAGCATCAGGGCATGGTTGCGCCGGATCGTTTCGTACGCCGCCACGCCGGGGAGCAAGGCTTTGCGGCCGCCTCCGAACCCGGCGAAAAAGTGATAAACAATACTACCGGTGCAGATGATATGGTCCGCCTCTACCACCCGGGTTTGGAAATAAACTGCATTCCCCCGCGAAGTCGTACCTACATAGGTAAACTGAGCAAGATCCTGCGCATTGGTGTTATACATTTTGAGGCGCCGAGCGACATCTGGACTGACCAGCTCGGCCATTTCTGCTTCCGTCAGTTCTCGGTGGGCGCCCGCGGCAAAGATGATAAACATGTTCTTCTCAGGAACCCCGATGGCCTTCATCTCCTCCAGTAAAAGCGGCATAAAAACGTGGCTGTTGGCCACCCGAGTGGGATCATTCACGATAAAAGCGACGGTTTGATTCGGCCTGAGAATTTCCCGCAACGGTTTTGATTGCCGAGGATTGCGGATCGCTTCCCGGATGGCCTCAATAGCGTTCGGGATCGGCGGATACTCTTTGATCCTCAACTCTCCCCAGACCAGAGCCGGATCCAGCGCAAAGCAAATCTGCCCTTTCCCGTATTTAAAAGCATACTCCTGTGTCGCCATGGCTTAGCCTCCGGATGTTTTTCTACCCCACATAACTCAGGCAAGTATTTTTTTATTTTAACACAATATCTTGCCGGCTCCGGGGAAATTATTCGGCTCCGCAAAACTGATGGTAAGTAGAAGAAAGGTCCATAGAAAAATGGTTTGATTTTCTTAAAAAAAAGTGCACAATGAAGAAGCGCTTTATTTGGTCTTTCCCTGAGGGGGTCTGAGATGGAGGATGAAAGAAGTCCACGAAAAAGGGTGCATGCCCTGATTGTGGAGCCGGAGGAAGAAACCTACCAGGCCCTGATGGATACCTTTCAGGAAGCTGGCTATTTCACGGATGGGGCCCAAAGTGGAAAGAGGGCCATCGATCTGGTCAAGGAATTTTTCTACAACTTTGCTGTGGTGGAAGTTGAACTTCCCGATATGGGTGGGGTAGATTTTTTAAAGGTGATGAAGGCGATTCATCCGGATACTTCAGTGATTTTGACGACCCGCACGCCTTCTCTGGAAAATTCGGTTGAGGCCTTGAATGCGGGGGCCAGTGCATATCTGGTGAAACCGATTCAGATGGAACAGATGATGCAGCAGGTGAACGAGATGCTAACCCGGCAGAAGGCGATTACGGAGACCCGGGAACTTTTGTTCGCCGAAAGGAAGAAGAGAGAATTCTATCAATACTTATCCATTCGCGATGGCCTTACGGATCTTTACAATCACCGGCATTTTCATGAACTTCTAAACCAGGAGATGGCTCCGGCCATCCGGTATAACCTACCTCTGAGCTTATTGCTGATCGACATCGATGACTTCAAAAAGTTCAACGATTCCTACGGGCATCCTGCAGGGGATCAAGCCCTCCAGTATATGGCCAGGCTGTTCCGGGAAAATTGCCGACGGGTGGATCATGTCTGCCGGTACGGGGGAGAGGAGTTTGCCATCATCGCTCCCGAGACCAGCGGTAAGAATGCGGTTTACTTGGCCAGGCGATTGCTGAATAAGGTGCGCAAGACGAAGATTCAGGTTTATGACAGCCTCCTGGAGGGGAAGTTAACCCTCAGCATCGGACTGGCCAGTTACCCTACGGACGCGAACAATAGAGATGATTTGATCATCAAGGCAGATGAAAACCTCCTCCAGGCTAAAAAGGAAGGAAAAGACTGCTACCACCCCTCTTCTTTCTGAAAATCGATACACCGACGCTGATTTTGCTTAGGTCCTTCCTGCTTGGGCCATAGCAAAGGTGAACAAAAAATGGGGCTGGGCAAGCGCGTTTGGGCAGAGGAGAGGATGAGGGGGAATCAACTGCCAGCCAAGGAGAACCAGGCTTTCCCTTCTCGCAGATCCCTCTTTACTCGTCCCTGGCCCTGTAGGTATTGAAGGTGGGCCAGAGCCTCGCCAGAGGCAAACCACTTCTGGGGGAGCGGAAAATCTTCCCAGACTTCACAGTCAATGTCCCAGGTCATCTGTGAGGCCACCTGGTAGGCATTTTGCCCCCCCTTTTCCAGGATGGAAAGGGCCTCGTTGGCCCGCACTTCATGGTGCTTCTTTAATTCGGCGATCCTCTGCCGGTGATGCTGAAGCGGTTCCCGGTGCCCGGGCAGCACGATCTTGATGTCATACCCGTCTATTTTATCCAGACTCTCCAGGTACTGTTTCAACGGGTCGTGGTTTTCAGCCCATAAAGCGATGTTGGGAGTGATGTCGCCCAAGATATGGTCCCCGGAGAAGAAAATTTTTGTTCTCGGCTCATAAAGACACATATGCCCCTTCGTATGCCCCGGGGTTTCTACGCAGCGGAAGGAGTATTCTCCAATAGGAATCGTATCCCCTTCTCTCAGAAGGGATAGATCCAGAGGGCCCCGGGCATGATACTTATGACCGGGGTGTTTCTTGATGGCCGCCTGGAGATCGGAGATTGGAAATCCATTCAAGGCGGCAGAGGCTGCCAGTTTTTCCCAGTGGTTCGGGTCTTTGATGATTTCGGCGTCCGGATAGTTGAAATAGATCCTGGATGAATCCTCCGCCAACTCCGAAACAAGCCCAAAGTGATCCGCATGGATGTGGGTAATGAAAAAATCCGTCTGCTGCAGATCAACGCCCAGTTCTTGCAGGGACGACTGCATGGCCTCCCAGCACTCCTTCCGATTCATCCCGGTGTCGACGATGAGGAACCTGTCTCCGCCCCGGATCACGTAGGAGTTAATGGCTTTCAGGGGGTTGGCCGGAAGCGGAATCTCCATCCGGAAAATATTTGGCCATACTTCTTCAATCATTCCCAGCTCCCTTCCTTGTGTTGCCAGATCATTGGCCGGGGGAGCGTCCACAGACGCTCTTCTTTCAGGACCATGAAAAGGCGGGCGATAATGAGGATTTCACATTTAACTTAGCTTACATCGGGTTCCGGAGAAAATCAAGGACCTTTTCCTCTCCCTTGAGAGAGTGTGTTTTAATTTCAAGATTCTCGAAGCCCAAGCGGGAGGGCATTCTCTCGGAATCATGAGGCATTGGTTCTTCCATGGATCAAGGCGGGCATAAAATCAAATATTTCGGCTGTCCTACGAATCCGCCTTTCCTCTGCGGAGACAGAGTCGAAAGCCCTGGATAGCTTCTTCTCCCGCCGATGCTTCCTCGTTCATGCCCTCCCG
>CAYQWO010000319.1:0-4775 GCA_964421095.1 uncultured Syntrophaceae bacterium | reverse complement strand
CCGCTTCCCGTTCGAGTTGGAGCAAGATTTGCCCTACCTTTTCGGGATCGCGGGCTTCGTAGAGATCCCCTTTCTGTTTAAAATAGACCCGGTCATCAGCGAGGGCTCGAAAGAGGGCCATTTCGTGGTCCGAAGAGGCCCGAGAATCAAAAACCAGCTCGGTGAGATCCCGTAAGCTGAACCCTTCTGCTTCGCTGCAGACCACTTCCCAAAGGTCTTTGATCGAAATGGCCCGCATCAGTTCTCTCTGGCGTTCCCCGAACTTCTTCAGGTCGGCTACCAGGGTTTCGCGGGGGAAATTGATATTCAGGGAGTGAGAAGAGACGTGGGCGATACGATTCGGCCCCAGGGAGATTTCCCGGTTTTCTTCGGTGAGAAAGTGATATTTATTTTCCTTAGCCTCCAGGCAAACTGCGCAAAGGATTTTCTTTTGCTCAAAAAAGGCAACGACTTTTCCGATCTCCATGGATACTCATTTCTCGCCTTCCCTGGTTTAAGAGCGCAAAGGCAGGGGGTTTGGTTTTTGGGGCCGAAAATTATTCTAACATTAACATCTCCAGAGGATCAAATCAATAGCGAGGCGCCCCCCTTGCCTTTCCCCTTTAGATTTCCCCATTGATCCGGACGGGAGGCAAGGGAGTTGAGGGGATTGGAAGGACTGATTATGAATAAAAGCAAAGATATTATGGAGATGATCTTCTTATTTCCGGAATTGAGCCAGCCAGAGTTGACGGGTAAGCTGCATGTGCCCCAGGTGCTGGGCAATATGCTCGATGACATGCAGAATACACCAGCGCACGGTTACCGATCGGTCTTTCCATTTCCGGTCCTCTTCCAACTGCTTCTCTGTCAGAGCTGAAAGGGTTTCCCCCGTCAGCTTGGCCGCTGCTCCTATCTTGGCTTGTAATTCCGAAACGCTTAATCCTTTGGTCACAAATTCCGCGTCCCGATCCCGGTCGATTTTCCTCCCGCCGATGATCTCTTTCATCCAAAAGGTTTCGGAACCAGCAAGATGAACCACGATTGCCCCCAAGGAATTGGTGGCGAGCTCAGCCTCTCCCTCAATGGGGCGCCAATCCAGTGCTTGTTGGGGCAATCCTTCCAGAAGACTTTTGACCTGATCCCGCAGTTCTTGCAAATCTGTCAAATAAGTATGAATTTCTTGCACCATGTTTCCACCCTCCCCTTGGTCCGTTATATCCGTTCCTCTCCTAATTGACAGTAGTTGATGCCTCCCTTCGGCACCTTGTTGTTATGCGGGGCAGGACAAAGTCGGTTGGATGCGTCAGGAGAGTTTATAGCCGATCTTGCGCAGCAGGTCTTTTCTCCACTTAACTCCGGCTGCGTCTTCTACACCTTTGGGGGAGGAGCCATCGATGACCCCGAGGATCCCCCGTCCCTGGGTAGATTCAGCCAGAATGATTTCCACGGGGTTGGCTGTGGCACAGAAGATCGAACAGACCTCCGGGCAGTTCTTGATTGCGTTCAGCACATTGACCGGGTAGGCATCGAGGAGCACCAGCACAAAGGTATGTCCGGCGCCAATCGCCTGGGCATTCCGCAGGGCCACCTTTTTCAATTCCTCATCATTTCCTTCGAGACGGATCAAGCAAGCCCCGGAAGCTTCGCAAAAAGCAATACCAAAGCGGCACTTCGGCATGGCATTGACCATGACCTCGTACAGGTCCTCAACGGTCTTGATGAAATGGGTCTGGCCAACGATAATATTCGCGCCCTCCGGGATTTCCAATTTTACGCCTTTCAGCTCCATGGCTTTCTCCTTCATACGCAGAATTCAGAAATCAGGAGTCAGAATTCAGCATAAAAAATTCATTTAACCTTTAAGCTTCCGATCAAATCGGTTAGGTTGGGGATATCGTTGACGCGCAGGTAGTTCTGAAGCCCATCGACAATTTTCAGACCTGCCCTGGCGTCGATGAAATGAGCCGATCCCACTTGAACTGCGGTCGCGCCGGCAATCATATATTCTAACGCATCTTCCGCAGAGATGATCCCTCCCATGCCCACGACCGGGATGCCTACGGCTTGAGCCACTTGCCAGACCATACGCAGGCCGATGGGCTTGATGGCTGGACCCGAGAGACCCCCGGTGATATTTCCCAGGATCGGCGTCCGTGTCCGCACATCGATGGCCAGTCCGGTTAGAGTGTTAATCAGAGAGACCGCGTCTGCACCGGCCTCTTCTGCGGCCCGGGCGATCTTTACGATATCGGCCACATTGGGAGATAGCTTGACCATTACAAAAGCGGGGGTCGCGCGCCGGACTTTTGACACTACCTGATGGATGGATCTGGCTTCGGCGGCGAAAATCGCGCCGCCCGCCTTAACATTCGGGCAAGAGACGTTGATCTCCAGTCCAGCAACCCCTTCTACTTCCGACAACTTCCTGGCCATTCCGGCATATTCTTCTACCGTCGAGCCAAAGATGCTGACCAGAACTGGACAGCGCACTTTGCGCAGAAAAGACATTTTCTCCTGGAGAAAAATCTTTAACCCCACATTCTCCAGGCCGATGGCGTTCAGCATTCCCGAGGATGTCTCAGCCACACGAGGAGGAGGGTTCCCCTTGCGTGGCTCCAGGGAGAGGCTTTTGGTGACGATCGCCCCCAGCCTTCCTATGGCAAGAATCCCGGCGTACTCCTGCCCGTAGCCAAAGGTGCCCGAGGCCGCAATCACTGGGTTTTTCAGCGTCAGCGGACCCAGCTTAATTTCCAAACTC
Organism: uncultured Syntrophaceae bacterium; assembly: GCA_964421095.1. Classification (GTDB taxonomy): domain Bacteria; phylum Desulfobacterota; class SM23-61; order SM23-61; family SM23-61; genus CAYQWO01. The sequence goes on along the minus strand of CAYQWO010000319.1, from coordinate 2,035 downwards.
CGGCCGTCTTTTTTCTGTTCCCCTCTTCTCACCAACCCAGCTCACTCCCAAAGAATCTCTTTGGCCTCAAAGACGGGGCCTTCTTTACAGGCGCGGGCGTAGCGAAAGGCGGGGAATTCGGCAATCACCGGAACCAAGCTCTCTGGGATAGATCCCATTTCACCCTCCCCATATTCCCCGGCGAGCCGGGCGCCTTCCCTGGCGGCAGGGGATTCTTCACTCTGCGGCAATCCGCGCAAAGTCCCCTCTTTGACTTTCACCGCACATCCCAAGCAAGCCCCGACCCCGCAGGCCATCCGGGCTTCCAGGAGCACTTGGCAAGGCAGATCGAACTGATCAGCGATTTGGGCCACTCTGGCCAACATGGGCAGCGGCCCGCAGGCATAAAGCGAAGCTGACTTGGGACCATGCGTCATAAGCTCTCGTTCGAGCAGGTCAGTGGCCAATCCTGGCATTCCCCGAGTTCCATCCTCCGTAGCCACTTGGGGCTCAAACCCGATCTTTTTAAACTCCCGGATTCCCAGAATCTTCTCCCGGCTCTTTCCCCCGATCAGAACAAGAACTTCCGGGCTCTCTTCCGGGTTCTTGGGGATTCTCCTTTTCTTTCCCCGCTCCCCACGTAGCTCCTCAGCCCAAGGGATGAGCGGGGCAATTCCGATCCCTCCCCCGACGAGTATGGCCCGTCTTTGGCCTTCCGGGACCCAGAATCCTTTCCCCAGGGGTCCTAGCACATCCAGTCGTTGACCTTCTCGCAGCTGAGTCATTAGGAAAGTTCCGCGGCCGACGATTTTGTAGCAAATTTCCAGGGCTCCCTCATCTTCCGGCCTGGTTCTTTTTCCTTTGGGGGGAAAAATGCGCGAAAAACTGAAGGGCCGTCTGAGGAAAGGGTCTCTTAATTCGTTTACCCGCAGCAGGAGGAATTGACCCGGCTGCGCTGCGCGGGCAATATCTGGACATAGGAGACGCAGACGAAAATAATCAGAGGCGATTCTCTGGTGGAACAGGATCTTGGCTTTCATTTCTTTGGGATGGGTTTTCATGGGGAAGTCGGCGGGGTCGGGTCGACCAGCTGTAGGCTCATGATGACGGCATCCTCCCCGCTATCGCTGTAGTAACGCGGGCGAATTCCCTGCGGTTGAAAATGAAAACTTCGATAGAGGGAGATGGCCTTGTAATTTGAACGGCGAACCTCGAGGCTAATCTCTCTGGCCCCTTTTTCCCAGGAATAATCCAACCCATAGCGTATTAGAAGAGAACCAATCCCTCGCCGACGCCGGTCAGGATGCACGGCCAAATTCAAAATATGCGTTTCCCGCTCCACCAGCCAGAAGCACAGGTACCCCCCGACTCGATGCGGCGGGATTTCCCGGGCAACGAAGACGTGGGCATAGGGCAATAACAATTCCCGCTCAAAAAGTCGTCTGGACCAAGGTGAGGGAAAAGACTTCCGTTCAATCTCCATGACCTCGTCGAGGTCCCGCTCGGTCATCTGGCGGATCTCGATCCGCCCCATCGGCTCCACGGCCATCACTTCGCGGCTCACGGCTTCCTCTGCAAGATCTCGCTGGCGAGATTGATATTTCGCTGGCCGGCCTCCTTAATCGTTTTGGCCAGCTCTTTTAGGCTCTGCCCTTCGCGACAATTGGAAATCTTGATGAGCATGGGAAGGTTGAGGCCGCTCAGAACCTCCACTCGCCCCTCCTGCAGAAAAGCCAGGCTCATATTCGATGGCGTTCCCCCGAACATATCCGTAAGAATAAGCACCCCGTCGCCGAAGTCGACACTCCGGATCGCCTCGGCAATCTCTCTCCTCAACTCTTCTACCCCTTTGTGGGTGTCGATGGAAACGGTCGCCAGGCCGGGTAATTTCCCGCAGATTAATTCTGCCGAACGGACGAATTCATCGCCCAAATGCGGATGGGTAACCAAAACGACGCCAACCATAAACTCTTCGTAACCTCTCTTTCTTGCTCTCGCGCATCGCCCTTCAAGGGAAGTCTTCCAAGTCTCTGTGTCGCACGCGCACGGGGAACCG
>CAYQWO010000318.1:0-4777 GCA_964421095.1 uncultured Syntrophaceae bacterium | reverse complement strand
AAGTATGCTGGAACTGTGACCAAAATGGAATGGGAGACCATCGCCCGCTGCATGACTTGCGGGGTAAATGATCCGGAAGCCGTAATTTACTTCAGCCACCTCTGCAACCAGTACGGCCTGGACGTAGAGGGGATGGGAGATACGATCGCTTTCGCCATGGAGTGTTACGAGAAGGGACTGCTCAATGATCAAGAGACCGAAGGGTTGCGCCTGCATTTCGGTGATCCCGATGTTCTCATAGAGATGACCCGCAGAATCGCCTTCCGGGAAGGACTGGGAGATCTATTGGCCGAGGGGAGCTTGCGGGCGGCGCGGACGATCGGCAAAGGAGCGGAGCAATTTGCCATGCAGGTGAAAGGTGCGGAGATGTCCGCGGGCGATCCCCGGGGAATGCCCGTGCGCGCTGTTTCCTATGCCACCAGCACGCGGGGGTCGGACCACCTGCGTTCCAACCCTTACGTCGAAGAGCTGATCACGCCGGAAGAAGGACTCCAGTTCTTCGGCAGCGCTGAGGCCGCGGACATTTTCCATGGTCTCCAGGGCAAAGGAAGGCTTTTAGCCTGGAGTGAAAATTTTGTGACCATCGGGGACCTCTTGGGCCTCTGCAAGTTCGCCTACTATCGGTCGGCCACATTCACCTATCTACGGAAAAAAGGGGTGGAGCTGGCGACCCGCTTCTACAACGCCTGCAACGGTACCAAGTTTTCAGAAGAAGAAATGCTGGAGGCCGGGGAGAGGGCCTTCAATATCGAAAAAGCTTTCAACGTTCGGGAAGGCGCCGGCCGGGAGAAAGACATCATCCCTGAAAGATTCTTCAAAGAGGCCTTGGCCGGTGGCGGTCCCAGCGCCGGGGCAGTGGTGGACCGGGGAAAGTTCGAACTCATCCTGGAAGAATACTATGGAGCCCGCGGCTGGAATGAGAAGACCGGGCTACAGAAGAAAGAGACCCTGGAGAGGCTGGGTCTGAAGGATATCGCCGCAGATTTAGCCAAACGAAAAAGGCTGGGGTAGGCTGTGAACGTTGCTGGAGGATGAGGCATGAGAGGGGTCAAAATCCCTTACGGCGAAAACAAGCTTTCCCTGAAAATCCCCGACAGAAATCTGGCCGCAGTCTTTGACCCCCCTTTCCCCCCTCCTCTGCGAGATCTTCCGGGGAAGATCCTGCGCGCCCTGGATGAGCCAGTGGCTGGACCGACCTTTTCGGAGCGAATTGGCAAACGCAAAAATATTCTCATCCTCATCGACAACTTCGCCCGCCTAACCCCGGCTCACCTGATCCTTCCCCCCATTCTGCAGAAGCTGAAAAAAGCCCGAGCCCGGGTCGAAATCCTGGTCGCCAGCGGGGCTCTGCGGGAGATGAACGAGGCTGAGCTTCGAAGAAAGCTCGGGGAGGAGATTTTACAAAGTGGTCTGCCGATCTCTCAGAGCCGGTGCAAGGACTCATGGGATTTCGAATTCATCGGCGTGACCCCTCTGGGCACCCCTGTCAATTTGCACCGTAAGGTCCTTCAGGCCGATTTCTGCTTGGCGGTCACCATGACCCAGGCCACCCTGTGGGGATACGGCGGTGGAGGGTCCATGATCCTGCCCGGGGTCTGTTCGTATGAAACGATCGAGTGGAATCACCGTCTGACAACCGGCCCCTATTCGGGCCTGGGCTATCAGCCCCCCAAGAATATCATGCGCCAGGACATCGAGGAGGCTGCCAGGATGGCCAAGTTTTCCATGTCCCTGCTCGTGGTCCTGAACCCGGACCTCCGAGTGATCGAAATTACGGCCGGGGAAACCAACGCTGCCTGTCGCGCTTCGGTGACCAAGTATGACCGTTATTACACCCTGGATAGAAGCACGATCCCCGGCGGCGCGGTGGACATCGCCATCAGCGGCTCCTTCCCCGGAGACCGGTTTTTTGCCCACTCCTGCTGGCCGGCGGCCAACCTGGATTTTTTCACCAAGGAGGGAGGGACAATCATTATCGCCACGCCAGCGCCCGGGGGCCTGGCCCATTATGCCTACGCCAAAGACTATATGCCTCCCGACAGGGATTCCTTCCGCAGGCTGTATGAAGATATTTTTTATGGAAAGCAGCCCCTGTGGCATGCCTGTCTGTGGATGCCCATCCTGCAAGTGTTGGCCAAAAAGGACATCATTGTCGTCACCCAGGGGAAAAACCTTCCCGCCTTCAAGCAAGTGCAACTCCCGGCCGTCACCAGCCTGGAGGCAGCTTTCCGCATGGCCATGAAGAAGCATGGCCCGACGGCCTCTGTGGGGGTTTTTCCTTTTGGGAAATGGGTGCTGCCGAAGGGGTTAAATGATTAAAGGCCCTCACCACAGAGAACGCAGAGAGCGTTCTGCGCGTACTCTGTGGTTGAAAAATAAGGAGGAAGACAAATGAAAGCCATCGTCAAAGACAAACCCGGCCCAGGGGCGGCTCTGAGGGACATGGAGGTTCCCAAAGTAGGACTGAAAGATGTTCTGATCCGGGTGAAAGTAGGGGCGATCTGCGGGTCGGACGTGCATATCTACGAATGGGGTCCGTGGGCTCAGTCTGTGGTTACGAGACTGCCCCAAATCCTGGGCCATGAATTTGCCGGGGAGGTTGTGGAAGTGGGGAAAGAAGTCCACCATCTCCAACCCGGCGATCATGTGGCCGGGGAGACCCACATTCCCTGCGACAACTGTTATTTCTGCCTGACCGGGCAACGGCACATTTGTCTTAACATGAAGGTCTACGGGGTCCACAGCCAAGGCATTTTCTCGGAATACACCACCATTCCCGAACCCTGCGCCGTAAAGATTCCGGAAGAAATTCCTTTTCCGGTCGCGGCCATGATGGAACCCTGCGGCGTGGCGGTCCATGGGCTTTCCAAAGGGATCGTTTCCGGAAAGACCCTGGCCATCTTCGGCTGCGGGCCTATCGGGTTGTTCGCCGTTCAGGCGGCTTTGGCCTACGGCGCCTCCAGGGTATATGCGGTCGACATCAGCGAGAATCGCTTGAAGATGGCTCGGTCCTTTGGGGCCACTACGGCCTTCCACGGGGAAAAGGATCCTCTGGAAAAGATCATCCTGGAAGAGACCCGGGGCATCGGCGTGGACATGGTCCTGGAAGTCGCCGGTAGCCAGAGGGCCTACGACCAGGGCCTGCGCATCCTGCGCAAAGCCGGGACATTCGTGGTGATTGGTCTGCCCGCAAAACCCATTCAGCTGGAAATTCCTACCAACGTCATGTACAAGGAAGCGAAAATTTTGGGCATCACCGGAAGGGAGATGTACGAAACCTGGATTCAGGTCACAGGGCTGATTCAATCCGGGAAGGTGAACCCCGAGAAAGTGGTTACTCATCAATTACCCCCAGAAAAATTTGAGGAAGGGTTCAAAGTGGCCAAGGAGGCCCAGCACGGAAAAGTAGAATTTATTTTTGGATAAAACAAAAGCCGACTGATTCTGCAAGATTTTCTTTTTAGCAACTGTAGGTACTTTAGCGCACTGTAGCCAATTCATGCGAAAGGAGGACCACATTATGGCCAAAGACCTGCATGCGACTTGGGGAGACGGAAGAGGAATCATGGATGGAGGGTTCATCGGCCGCGAGCGCCCGATGGACCGGAAGAAATGGCTGGAAGAAGTCTTTCCCGAATGGGGAGACTACCTGAACAAAGAGATCCAGAATACCAAGGTGGCTCCGAAAACAGCTGTGCTCTGGTATTTTGGCGGCCCCTCCTGGGCGCTGAAATCCCGCCAGGGGATTTTCTTGATTGACAACTACTCCGGGCCATCTCTTTACACGACTTATGATTACTGCGGGGTTTGCCGCACGGGCGGCGCGCCGACCATCAACTGGCTGCGCCTGAACCCGCATGTGATTGATCCCTGGGCGTTCAAGAGCCTGGATGGAGTTTTCATCACCCATCACCATCAGGACCATTGCGACTTCTACACAGTGAAAGCCGCCCTCCAGACCACTAAGGCCAAGTTCATTGGACCCGCGGTGACCTGTGAGCGCCTGCGGGGCATAGGTGTGCCCGCAAGCCGCATCATAGAAGTGAAACCGGGCGATGTGATCAAGATCAAAGACATCAAGGTGCAGATCGCCGAAAACTTTGACACCATCGCTACGAAAACCGGGTTCGTTACGCCCAAACCTTTCGCCGAGGTTGCCGTAAGCTTCAATTTCAACACTGAAGGCGGCAATGTTATTTTCCTCGGCGACACGCTTTACCATAACGGCTATGCCATGGTAGGCAAAAAGTACAAGATCGACGTGGCCATCATGGATATGGGACACAACGCCCCCGGAGCCACGGACAAGATGTCTCCCTGGGACGTCTACCGGGTGACCGAGGCCCTGCGGGCAAAGACGGTCATCCCTGACCATCATGACAACTGGGGGAACTGCCAGGAGGACCCGGCGCTCCTGGAGTACATCTTGAGCAAGAAGGCCCCGCAGATCAAGACGGTTGTGCTGCAGGCGGGAGCCAAGTTCGTCCTGCCAAAGGACTTGAACATCGGGCGCTATCATTACCCTGACTACCGCGAGCTGTACCGCCCGCAGTACTCATGGGAGTATGGAAATCCGCCGCAAGAAGAGTAAGAACGGAGTTGAATGATGCCTTACCCTCACCTCTCCACCCCTGTCACCCTCGGAAGCCTTTTCATAAAAAACCGCCTGGTCATGTCCCAGATGACCATGAACTACGCAACCGACGAGGGGTTCGTTACCGAAAAGTTGATCCGTTATTACCTGGAGCGGGCCAAGGGCGGCGTCGGGCTCATTCTG
>CAYQWO010000317.1:0-4785 GCA_964421095.1 uncultured Syntrophaceae bacterium | reverse complement strand
TCAAATTCTGCCCGCAATGGGGGCAAACGCTGGGGCTGCCTTCATAACTTCTCCGGCAATAAAAACATAAATTCAAGGAGGAAGGGGTGGGAGTCTCTCGGGTCGCCATGAGCAATCGTTTCTTCTTCTTGCGGGCCACGAGGTAAAGAGGCAGGAAGACGATCAAAACGAGGAAAACACCCACGGCCCACAGAAGGCCACGCCCTACAGTATATCCTCGCTTCTGGGAGTCGTAAAAAACCCAGAGGGCAGCGGCCAAACTGATAATATTCGCCAAGAGGAAAAAAAGCATAAATCGCTTTAAATTTAATAGGACGCAGATTTTCGCCGAAACTCGTAGAAAAGGACTATTTCCGTATAAAACCTTGATCCCCCGAAACGTGGCTCGTCTTTTGCCCAGCAAGAGTTATGATAAACCGTCATCGCTAAATGTTCGGCCCATTCTCATTTTATTGAGTGCTGATTGCTGACCGCTGAACGCGGATTGCTATTTTTTCAAATTATCGTACCAAGCCAGGTTTTTCTTGAGGAGCTCCGGGATCGCCAACTGATAGGGACAGCGCGGCAGGCAATCCCCGCATTCTGTACAGTTCCGGGCTTTCTCGATTATATCCTTTACCCATCCCAGTTCCTGGTGGGGAAAACGTTTGATGACGGACTTCAACCCCATGGCCAGCTGGATGTTGATCTCCTGCGAGCAGGGTTGGCAATAATCACAGCGGCGGCAAAATTGCCCGTCAAATTCCTTACGGAGCAGCTGAATCCGGGCCAGGTCTTCTTCGGTGAGTTTGTGGTAGGGCAGTCCTTCGCTGAAGACCTTCCAATTCTCCCGGGCCTTTTCCAGTGTTTCCGAGCCCGGGATGGGTACGATGTCCGGCGTGGAAAGGACAAACCGCAATGCCGGTCCGGCTTCCCCGATCACTCCTCCGGAGAAGGGTTTCATGGTCAGAACCCCGACATCCTTGGCCCGGGCCAAGGGGAGAACCTTTTTGGCCGCTTCGGGCTCGAGGAAGCTGTAACAGGTCATAATGACCTCGAAGTGGGCCTCTTCGAGCACTCGTTCTAATACATCTAAACTATGACTGGTCAGGCCTATGTGGTCGATCAGCCCCTCATCGCGGGCCCGCTTCAACCCTTCGTAAGCCCCCCCCGGGCCCATGACTTTCTCATAATCTTCGAATTTGGAGACGTTGTGCAGGTGGTAAATATGGATTTTTTTTGCCTGCAACTGCCTGAGGCTTTCATGTACCTGGTCGTAGATCTTATCGGTTCTTACAGGAGACTTCGAGGAAAGGATAACGGGCTTGTCAATTCCTTGCAGAGCCAATCCGACCCGCCGCTCACTGTTGGTATACCCGCGGGCTGTGTCCAAGAGGTCTACGCCCATTCCCACCACCGCCCGGATGACGGAAACAGCCTGGGACTCTTGCGCCCGCTGGATGGGAATCCCACCCCATCCCAATTTGGTCGCCATCAGATTCGTTCGGCCCAGCCTGACTTTCTCCATTCATACCTCCGCACCAAAAGCGTTCAGCTGTCAGCGATCCGCTTTCAGCAAAGTAAATTAATTAGGACGCAGATTCTCGCAGAAACTCGCGGAAAAAGAGTGCTGATGGCTGATCGCTGATCTTCGACGGCTGAATGCTGGTAATCTTTTTCCTCGGGTCCCATTTCTTTGGATCCCACTTCTTCGGATCCCATTTCCCCTGAAGATATAATATGGCTAAAATGACCAGGACCGCAATTATAATGAAAAGAATCGTCCTCCATAAACTGGAAGGAGGATGGATGGGCTTTCCCAAAGAGGGCCTGGGAGGAGCCGCGGCCACCGGCGGAGGGGAAGGTTGCGCGGGCTTCGCGGAGATGGGCACGGGAGCTACGGGCACATCCTGCAAAACCGTTCCCAGGGTGATCTGGTCTTTCTTCACCCCTTCCAGCAGAATGCTGGCCCGCTGTCCCGCTTTCGCTTCTTCCACCAGGCGGCGGGAGACTTCGATAGCGACCACCAGGGCGCTAATCCATTTTCCGTCCGTCGCCAGGAATCCGATCTCAGCGCCTACAGAGATCGAGCCCTCTTCCACCTTCCCCGTGACCACGAGGCCCCGGCCAGGGATGGAAAAAACTTCTTCCGCAGTAAACCGAAACCTGCCTCCGCCTTTCATATCCTCTCTTCCTCAATAAGCTTTCAGCGGCCAGCCGCACCCCCAACTAAAACCCGAAACCCACAACTCCAAAGCCCGAAATTTCTTATTTTCGGATCATCTCCGAATTAGTTGAAGGCCAAAGAGCTGGCATATTTAAAATGTCCTGTGATTTCAAGGTCCCGGAAGAAAAGTCATCTTGCTTGCAATCATAAGGCACATATTTCTCCCTAACTGTGGCGGGGGTTTCTGCTATTTCTCCGAAGCTTTCTGATCACGCCCCCGCTGCGCTTTGCGGATGGCCAGCAGGGAGTTTATGGAGAGCGGATATCCCGCCGATGCTTGCGGCACAATCTGCCTTTCCTTCCGGGCCCTTGGCAAGCTTTCATTAAAAATTTGGCCAAACTAATTTGGATATGAGCCTTATTTTCAACCCGTTTCTACGGTGACGCAGGTCATCGTCCGGGAAACTCCCTCCACCCCCCGAATTTTGGTAAGAATCACGTCCCCCAATTCGTGCAGGGTCTTGGCTTCTATCAAGAGTATTATATCAAAAGGTCCGGTGACCGTGTGAGCCATTTTTACCCCTTTGAGCTTGGTGAGAGTTTGGAAAGCACTCCTTGTCTTGTCCGCTTCCACCCGAATCAGTACATACGCTGAAACCGCCATGGACCCTCCTTTTGCAAGCTGTCAGCCATCAGCTAATGCCAGAATGAGCGAATCGCTGAGGGCTGAACGCCGATTGCGGATATGCGCAGAAAAGAATTTTTTATTTATTCAATCCGGAAAATCTGCGTTTATCTGCGTTCAAAAGAATCAAACCCTCACAATCGGCTCATACTCCCCAAAAACTCCCCGCAGGACATCACAAATTTCTCCCAGAGTGCAATAGGCCCGTACACAATCCAAGACCGGGGCCATCAAGTTCCCATCCGCCTGGGCCATTTTCTTTAATTCCTGCAGCGACGCCTCCACCCGCTTCCGATCCCGCGAGGCCCGAAGTTCCGCAAGTCGCTTTATCTGTACCTCCCGCACTCTGGGGTCCACCTTCAGCAGCCCTTTCAAAGGCGGCTCTTTGATCTGAAATTTGTTCACCCCCACCAGGACTTTCTTTCCCGATTCAATTTCTTTCTGATACCGGAAGGAACTTTCTTGAATCTCCTGCTGAATGTATCCTTTTTCGATGGCCTTCACGGCCCCACCCACCTGGTCTATTTTGGCAATGTACTCGCTTGCCCGCCGCTCGATTGCGTCGGTCAGATTCTCGACGTAATAAGATCCCCCGAGCGGGTCCACGGTGTCGGTAATCCCGGATTCGTGGGCGATGATCTGTTGGGTGCGCAGGGAAAGGCGTACCGACTCCTCGGTGGGCAGGGCCATCGCTTCGTCGTAGGAGCAGACCGCCAGGGACTGACAGCCCCCCAGAACCGCAGCCATCGCCTGGAAGGTGGTCCGGATGAGGTTGTTGAGCGGCTGCTGGGCGGTCAGCGTACATCCCCCGGTCTGGGTATGGAAGCGCAGCATCCAGGAACGCGGGTCTTTGGCCTTAAAGCGCTCTTTCATAATCTTAGCCCAGAGCCTGCGGGCCGCCCGAAACTTGGCCACCTCCTCCAAAAAATTGATATGGGTGTTAAAGATCCAGGATAATCGCGGCGCAAAATCATCGATGTCCAGCCCAGCCTTGACTCCAGCCTCCAGGTAGGCGATGGCGATGGCGAAGGCAAAGGCCACCTCCTGGACGGCGGTCGATCCCGCTTCCCTTATATGATAGGCTCCCACGCTGATGGAATTCCACTGGGGGATTTCCCGGGAACAGTACTCAAAAATGTTCGTGATCAGGCGCATCGAGGGCTGAGGCGGAAAGATATAGGTTCCCCTGGCTACGTACTCCTTGAGTACATCATTCTGGATTGTCCCCCGCAGGTCAGCCAGTTTCACCCCCTGCTTCTCGGCCACGGCAACATACATGGCCATGAGAATCGCCGCCGTGGCATTGATGGTCATGGAAGTGCTGACTTTATCGAGGGGAATTCCATGTAGCAAGATTTCCATATCGGCCAGAGAATCGATGGCCACCCCCACCTTGCCCACCTCCCCCTGGGAGATGGGATGATCCGAGTCGTACCCGATTTGGGTGGGCAGGTCAAAGGCGACTGAGAGGCCAGTCTGGCCCTGTTCCAGGAGGAATTTATAACGGCGGTTAGATTCTTCGGCCGTGGCAAAGCCGGAATACTGGCGCATGGACCAGACCCGCCCGCGGTACATGGTGGGCTGGATTCCCCGCGTAAACGGGAACTCCCCCGGGAAACCTAAATCCTGCAAATAATTAAAACCGGGAATTTCCGCGGGCGAATAGACAATGTTGATGTCCATCCCCGAAGTGCTTTCGATCTTCTCCGGCATCTTCTTCAGGCATCGGGATTCCCAACCTTTTCTGCCGGCATCCATTTTTTCGTCCATCTCTTAAAGCCCCTCCTTCCGCAGCCGCCCAGCAGGAAGATGTCCACTCAGGGCGCAAGCGATTCATAAAGTTTGCGATATAATAAATAATTGCCCAAAAAATTACAAGGGCCTCTGGATTCTCGCCACCCCCCCAATTTTTGCAGGCTCTACCTGACCCAGGCGCAATGGCGGCTCTCTTGGA
>CAYQWO010000316.1:0-4796 GCA_964421095.1 uncultured Syntrophaceae bacterium | reverse complement strand
GCTGTGGCCGAGATGGAATTTGAGGAAAGACCGAATGAGCCTTTCCTTTTCTTCGCCGCCGATAAGACCGACCCCGGAGCCTATAACTTACCCCTTTATTTGGCCTTTGCCGACCCGATGTATAATTCAGGATTGATCCTCAGCCCGGCGATGAATAAAGGGTTCCGGTTTTCCATTATGGATGTGGAATACACAGAAGGGGACCGGGTGATTGAACTGGATGCCCCGGAAGAAATTTACGATATTGCTGCCCTTTTGCGGGACAACCAGCGCTTTGTAGTCGAAGCCATCTACTCCCGAAATAATGGGGAGATTGCGGCCTCGGTGAGCACTACGCGGCTTCATAACATTGCGGGAAAGTATACGGGAAAAGATGACCCGGTGATGCTCGTCAGAGTCCAGGGAGCGTTTCCGGCGACGGGGGAGGTTCTCGCCCCCTTCAACATCGGCCACCTCGTGGCTGGTTTCATGAGGGGAAGTCACACGGGCCCGCTGATGCCGGTGCGGATGAATTCCTCTATTTCCTACTTTGACGGACCGCCCATCGTCTGTTGCCTTGGTTTTTGCGTGCGCAACGGGAAATTCACGGAGCCGGCGGATGCTTTCGATCACCCCTACTGGGACTATGTGCGGAGCAAGGTTTCCCAGAAAGCCACGGACATTCGCGCTCAAGGTTTTTCCGGAGCGGCCATGCTTCCGTACAGTGAACTGGAGTATGGGGGAATCGTGGATAAAATGAAAAAACTTGATGGTCGATTTAAAGTGCGGGGATGAATCTAAATTTTGGAAAATCCTTGCCAGCGCGGTTGGGTTAAGACTTCGGGGTTGACCAACCCGTCCGGTTTCTTACCCTGGAAGACATCAAGGGTGGCCCGGGCTGCTTCCACCGCCACCCGTATCACACATTCCCGCGTAAGCGCAGCGCTATGAGGTGTAAGGATCACATTATCCAGTCCCTTGAGAGGGTTGTCCTCTGACAGCGGTTCCTGGGCAAATACATCAAGGCCCGCACCCGCGATTCTGCGCTCCTGGAGACACTGAACTAAGGCCGCTTCGTCGATCACCCCTCCCCGTGAGGTATTCACCAAAAAGGCATCTGGCTTCATCCAGCTGAGCTGCCGAGCACCGATCAATTTTTGAGTCTCTGGAGACAAGGGAAGGTGCAGGGAGATAACATCCGATTCACGGAAAAGCTTCTCCAGGCCACAGAATTCGACCCAGCCTTGGAAAGCAGCCATGGTCTCGGGTGATAAATATGGGTCGTAGGCCAGGATATGCATGTCCAGAGCCTGGCGGCAGATGCGGGCAAGTTCAGAGCCAATCCTCCCCAGCCCGACTAAGCCCAACGTTTTTCCGCACAGGTCGCGGGGAAGGTTCTTAAAGCGGATGCCAAAGTTGCCCCGACGTACCTCTCGGTCCACCAAAGGAATTTGCTTCATCAAGGCCAAAATCAAGGTCAAAGCGTGCTCTGCCACGGACCGGGTATTGGCCCCGGGCACGGCGGTAACCATGATCCCCATTTGGGTGGCCGCCGGCACATCGACATTATCCACGCCGGCACCCGTTCGGGAGATGACCTGGAGTTCATCGGCCTGGCTCATCAATTCTTTACTGAAGAAAACACCCGTTCGCAGGATCACGCCCTGAACCCCTTTTAATAACGGGGCCACAGTCTCTGTCTTCTTATCCGGGGCAATCACAATTTCAATATTCGCCGCTTGGAGGACAGAAACCGCCTCCTGCTCAATGGGCTGGGGGAGTAAAACACGCTTTGCGGAAGCCAAGCTCGACCCTTCCCTCATTCTTTCAGAAAGCCAGAAGCAATCAGGTCTTCCCGTAATTTTTTCTTCTCTTCGGTTGTCAGCGAGGGGAGAGGTGCCCGGGGAGGCCCGCCATAGAATCCGGCGAAGTCCATAGCGGCCTTGACTCCGGCGACGCCAAATTTTCCGGATACCATCTGGTTGAGTTTCAGAATTTGCAGCTGAAGTTCTCGGCCTTCTTCCAAATTCCCAGCGACCCCCAGATCGTAAAGCTCACAACACGGCTCGGGGAAGACGTCCGCCAGTGAAAGCACACCTCCGATCGCGCCCATGAGCAGCCCGGTGAAGAAGAAATTGGCTGAGCCCGCCAATAGATAGAAACCGGGTTGGGCATTCAGGATGTAAGCACTCAGGTTTCCGGGGGAGCTATCCTTCATCCCCACGATCTTGGGGTGGGAGGAAACCTCCTTAATCACGGTGGTGGACATGGTTATGTTGGTCACTCCTGGGTTATTGTAGAGAAGGACGGGGATGGGCGAGCGTTCCGCCACCTGGACGAAATGGTCGATCAATGCCCTGTCCGACATCTTTTTCGCAAAAAAGAATGGCGTGATCAGGCTCCCGTAATGGGCACCGATCTCTGCCGCTTGTTGACAGAGTTCGATGGAAACAGGGGTGGATTCTGCACCCGTCCCGGCCATAATCACCTTCTGCGGGGCAGCCGTCTGGATAACGGTTTTCAGCACCTTCATCTGTTCATGGGGGGATAGGCTGCGAAATTCGCCATTTGTTCCCAGGACTAAATAACCTCGAAGCCGGCTGCGATTGAGCCTTTCGACGTTGGAGGCCAGTTTCTCCAGAAGGAGATTTCCCCGGGCATCAAAAGGGGTGGTGAGGGGCGCAAAAACTCCGGAAAGCTGTTCGCGATGCAATATTTTTTCCTGAGACATATTTGGACTCCTCTCGCACCTATTTTTCGATATCTACCAGCGTAAAGAACTTGTCTTTTCCGACAGAGAACAGGAGTTTCTTTGGGCATCGATCATTTTTACTTAATAACCCGAGTGCTGTCAAGAAAAAGACCCCAATTATCTCATGCTCTTCCGATCTGCCTCGGAGAATTCGTAGGGAAGCCAAAGGGTGTGCTACGGCTAAACCCCATACTTCGCCCAACCAAAGGACCGCTCCACAGCCTTCTTCCACACGGCATAGAGCGCTTCCCTCCGGTCCTCGGACATTTTCGGCTCGAAGACCCGGGCGATTTTCCACTGGGCAGCGATTTCGTCTTGGCTTTGCCATAGGCCCGCTCCCAAGCCGGCGAGGTAGGCGACCCCCAGGGCCGTCATTTCCGTGATGACCGGTTTTTCGATGGGGATCCCTAAGAGATCGGCTTGGAACTGCATGAGAAAATTGTTTGCCGTCGCTCCGCCGTCAACCCTCAGGGAGCTCAGTTTGTTTCCCGAGTCAGAAATCATGGCCTCTAGGAGGTCACGGGTCTGGTAGGCGATCGATTCCAGGACAGCCCTGGTTAGATGTTCCCGGGTCGTCCCTCTGGTGATCCCGATAATCGTGCCCCGGGCATAGGGGTCCCAGTAAGGGGAAGACAATCCGTTAAAGGCCGGAACGATATAAACCCCGCCGGTATCGGGCACCTGATTGGCTAACGCCTCTGTCTCTGAAGCCTTCTCGATGATCTTCATTCCATCGCGGAGCCACTGCACCACGGCGCCCCCGGTGAATACGATGCCTTCAAAGCCATAGGACACCCGGCCGCCCACCTCCCATAAGAGATCTGTCATTAATTTGTTCTGGGAAGGAATGAAATGCTCCCCGATGTTCACTACCGCCACGAGGGCCGTGCCGTAAGTGTTCTTGGCCATGCCGGGCTGGAAGCAGGCCTGGCCGAAGAGCGCCGCTTGCTGATCTCCGGCGACCCCCATGATGGGGATCCTGGCCCCAAAGAAGACTTTTTCATCCGTATACCCGAATAGCCCGCTCGACGGTCTGGGCTCCGGTAGGATCGTCTGCGGAATGCCCGTTTCCTGGAGCAGCAGATCGTCCCACCGAAGGGATTTGACGTTGAATAACATCGTGCGGGAGGCGTTGGAGTAGTCGGTGGCGTGGGATTTGCCGCCCGTGAGATTCCATATCAACCAGGCATCGACATTGCCGGCGCAGACCTCGTTTCTGGCGATCTTATCCTTTACGCCGGGCGCATGATCGCGGAGCCACATGATTTTGGTGGCGGTGAAATAGGGATCAATCACCAAACCCGTGCGCGCCCTGACCTCCTCCTCCAGGCCCTTCTCTTTCAATTTTTCGCAGATAGAAGCGCTTCTGCGGCACTGCCAGACGATGGCGTTGAACAAGGGTTTTCCCGTTTTCCTATCCCAGAGAATCACCGTCTCCCGTTGATTGGTAATCCCGATTCCGGCGATCTGGCGGGGCTCGATCCGGCTTTGCGACAGAACCTCTTGGGCGCATTGGATGCTGGTCTGCCAGATTTCATCCGGATTATGTTCGACAAAGCCGGGTTGCGGAAATTTCTGTTCGATTTCTCTGTAGGCACTGGAGGCGATTTCCCCGTCCTTATTGAAAAGAACGACCCTGCTTCCTGTGGTCCCCTGATCAAAAGCCATTATGTAACTTTTTTCCATCTCTCCCCATCCCCATTCAGAGTTCATTCCAAAAATTTATATTATAAGGCGCGACAATACTTTTTTCCATAGACCGCAGACCTGAACTTGCCCACCCCCAGTTTTCTATAAAGCCCTGGGTCCGGCGGGGAGGGCGATGGATGAGGAATCCCGGCGGGAAAGAATTCTCCCGAGGGCATCGGGTGTGTTTCCGCAAAGAAAGGCGGGATCGAAGGGCTGCCGAGAAACCTCGGCTCAAGTCCGCCTCCTCTAAGGAGGGACCACCGCCTTGGAGTCCGAAGGAATCGCCCTCCCTGCCGGGCAATCCGAGCGAGAAAAAACTGGGCAAACCTGAATTCTTGACAGGGCTCTCCGTTTCATCTATAATTTTTTAAAAAAA
>CAYQWO010000315.1:0-4797 GCA_964421095.1 uncultured Syntrophaceae bacterium | reverse complement strand
TCTGTTAGGCATATTTAATTTGGAAACTAGCCTGTGAAATCCCCCCAAACCCCCCTTTGCAAAGGGGGGCAGGGGGGATTTAAATGGTTCGTGCGTAGCCCTAAGCCGAGTCTATTCTTTTGGCTGCGGCGCTGCCGCGCTGGGTTCTCTGTGGTTAGATTTTGTCAAAACCTTGTGTCGCAAAAGGGGGCTTGATGAAACAAGTCATCGTCGGGATGGGGACTTGCGGCCTTTCTGCGGGAGCGCAGAAGGTTTTTGAAAAATTTCATGAGTTCATTCAAGAAAAGAATCTGCCCGTCATCCTAAAGGAAACAGGATGCATCGGCATGTGTTACCGCGAAGTATTGGTCGAGCTGCGGGACGGGGACGGGCAAGATTACCTTTATGGGGAGGTCACCCCAGAGCGCGTAGAAAAAATCGTCGAGAGCCACCTCCTGCAGGATCAACCCCTCCTGCAATGGGTCGTTCATGGCCCTCACCCCACGGGGGATGATTCTTTTTTCGGAAAGCAGAAGCGCATCGTCCTGAGAAATTGCGGCCATATTGACCCCAATGCCATCGACGAAACCATCCAGGCCGGGGGCTATCAAGCGCTGCGAAAGGTGTTGCTGGAATATTCTCCTGATAGGGTGATCGAGGAGGTTACCCGATCGCAGATAAGGGGCAGGGGGGGCGCTGGTTTTCCCACGGGGATAAAGTGGAACTTTGCCAGGAAATCGGCGGGCGAGAAGAAATACGTGATCTGCAACGCCGACGAGGGAGACCCCGGGGCTTTCATGGACCGGAGCGTCCTGGAGGGGGACCCCCATTCCGTCATCGAGGGCATGATCATCTGCGGCTATGCCATCGGAGCCAAGGAAGGATATATATACGTCCGGGCTGAGTATCCCAAGGCCATCCAGCGTTTGCGTCAGGCCATCGCCCAGGCAGAGAAAAGAGGCTTCTTGGGGGAAAATATTTTGCAGACAGATTTCGGCTTTCGGATCAAGATCAAAGAGGGAGCCGGTGCCTTCGTGTGCGGGGAAGAGACAGCCCTCATCGCCTCCATCGAGGGCCGGCGGGGGCATCCCCGTTTGCGGCCCCCCTTCCCCGCGGTCAGCGGTCTTTGGGGAAAGCCAACCAATATTAACAACGTAGAGACCTTCGCCAACATCCCCTGGATCATTCTAAATGGTCCGGAAGCTTTTACCTCCCTGGGAACCGATGACAGCAAGGGGACAAAGGTTTTCGCCCTCACGGGAAAAATTAGCAGAGGGGGTCTGGTTGAAGTTCCCATGGGCATCACCATCGATGAGATCATCTATGATATCTGCGGGGGCACGAAGGATGGCAAAAAGTTCAAAGCCGTGCAAATGGGAGGTCCTTCAGGTGGATGCATTCCAGCAGAGCTGGGTCATACCCAGATCGATTATGCCCAGATAACTAAAACCGGAGCCATCATGGGCTCCGGGGGCATGGTCGTCATGGATGAATCCACTTGCATGGTGGATGTGGCCAAATTTTTCCTGAATTTTACCCAGAATGAGTCCTGCGGGAAGTGTGTCTTCTGTCGCCTGGGAACGAAACGCATGCTGGAAATCTTAGAACGGATAACTGAGGGCAAGGGCAAAGAGAGCGATCTGGGTTTGCTGGAAGATTTGGCCCAGAAGGTAAAAGAGACCTCCCTGTGCGGGCTGGGGCAGACCGCCCCCAATCCTGTCCTGACTACGCTGCGCTATTTCCGAAAAGAATATGAGGCCCATATCTTTGAAGGCCAATGCCCGGCCCACGTCTGCAGCCTCCTCCTGACCTATACCATTCTCCCGGACATCTGCACCGGGTGCGGCCGGTGCGTCAAATCTTGCCCCGTCCAGGCAATCTATGGAGAGAGGAAAGAACCTCATTTCATCCAACCCGATCAGTGCGTGAAATGCGGGAGATGTTTCGCTTCCTGTTCCTTTGGAGCGGTCTCCAAAAATTAAGGGGAATCCCAAGATGGAGAAAATTACACTGACGATCAACGGCCAGGAAGTCCGTGCCAAACCCCAACAGACCATTTTAGAAGTGGTGCAGGAGCGGGGCCTGGATGAAATTCCCACCCTTTGTTACGACCCCAAGCTGCCCCCCTACGGAGCCTGCTTTCTATGTGTGGTGGAAGTGGAAGGACGGAGGACCCTGGTTCCTTCCTGTAGCACTCGCGTAGAAGCTGGGATGGTGGTCCGGACCAGGGGCGAGAAAATTCGCCAGGCTCGGAAAGCCTGCTTGGAACTCATCCTCTCCGACCATTATGCCGATTGCCTGGGCCCCTGCCGGTTGAACTGCCCGACGGGGGTGGATGTTCAAGGGTATGTTTCCCTCGTTCACCTGGGTCAATACCAAGAGGCGATCCGGCTCATCAAAGAGAACAACCCCCTCCCTTTGATCTGCGGCCGGGTTTGTGTCCGGAAATGCGAAGTAGCCTGCCGCCGGGCAAAGGTCGATGAGGCCGTAAACATTAACGACCTAAAGCGCTTCGTGGCCGATTGGGATCTGGCCCATCCCTATATTCCTGCGCTGAAAGCTCTGAATGGAAAGCGGGTGGCCGTAGTCGGGGGAGGACCCGCCGGACTCTCCTGCGCCTATTTTTTGCGGGGCGAAGGGTATTCGGTCACCATCTTCGATGCCCTTCCCAAGCTGGGAGGGATGCTGAGATATGGCATTCCCGAGTATCGCCTGCCCAAAAACATTTTGGATCAGGAGATCGACTGGCTTCTTGGCCTGGGGATTGGCACCCGAACGAATGTCAGGTTGGGTGTAGATTTTTCTTTATCCGACCTTTTCCAGAATGACTATCACGCAATCTTCCTAGGAATGGGAGCCCATAGACCAACACCGATGGGGATTGAGGGGGAGGGATGCCCCGGCATACTCCCTGGGATTGACTTTCTGCGGAGTGTGCAACTATCAGGTGGACCTTCTCTCCAGGGGCGGGTCGTCGTGGTCGGGGGAGGGAATACGGCCATCGATGCCGCCCGCACAGCTTGGCGGTTAGGAGCCGATGAAGTCACCCTATTATATCGCCGAACCTTAGCGGAGATGCCCGCCCATCCTGCGGAGGTCAAGGCCGCTGCAGAAGAGGGGGTGAATTTCATCTTCCTTTCTGCTCCCAGGAAAGTTATAATGACAGACAATCGCCCCACGGCTCTGGAGTGCATGCGGATGGCCTTGGGCGAAGCGGACGAAAGCGGTCGAAAAAAGCCGGTCCCCATCAAGGGTTCGGAATATCTCCTCTCGTGTAACCATTTGATCTCGGCCATCGGCCAGGATATTGACCTGGCGGGCCTGAAAGATAAAGACGAAGGAAGGATCAAAATCGAGGTCACGAAGAGGGGAGCGATTGCCGTGAACTCTGCTACCATGGAAACATCGCACCCCGGGATTTTCGCCGGGGGGGATGTAGTCTTAGGCCCGGCCACGGCTGTCGAAGCCGTCGCCCAGGGCAGAAGGGCGGCCCAATCTATCCATCGTTATCTGACCCAGAGCCTTAAACCCGCCTCTTTCAGCACCAATGAATTTTCCAGCAAGAGGGACTCTTTTGGTGAGCTCCCCGAAGCCGAGTTCGAATCATTTTCCAAAAAGGCTCGGGAGACGATGGCCGTCCTTCCGGTAAGCGAGCGCCGGCACAATTTTCAAGAAGTGGAGATGGGGTTCCGGGTAGACCAGGTCAAGGCTGAATCCGCTCGCTGCCTGGAGTGCGGATGCGATTCGATTTACGATTGTCTCCTGAGAAAATACGCCGTGGAATATCAGATCTCTCATCTTCCCTATTTGGGAGCGGTAAACAAGTACAAAGTCGATGACCGCCACCCTTTTATCCGGTACGATCCCAACAAGTGCATTCGCTGCGGCCGATGCGTCAGGACCTGTGAGGAGATTTTGGATTTCGCCGCTTTGGGGTTTGTCTACCGGGAATTCCAGACCATCATCAGGCCCTCCATGGAGAAGCCTCTTCTGGCCACCAATTACCTCGCCTGCGGGAACTGCCTTTCCACCTGCCCCACGGGTGCCCTCAGCGAAAAAATTCCCTATCCCAGAAGGGGTCCCTGGAAGATGGAAGAAAAGCTCTCGATCTGCCATTTTTGCTCCTTAGGCTGCCACCTGAGGATCAAATACCTCAACGAAGATTTGTTTTTCGTGGATCGTGCTGCCGGGGGACCAAACGATGGCACCCTTTGTTTCAAGGGGAAGTTCGGCGCTTTTTCCCAATTCCATTCTCAGCGTGATATCCACCCCAGGATCAAGCGAGGGAAGGCTTTCTCGGAGGTCTCCTGGGAGGAGGCCCTTGATTTCGTAGCCCAAGCGCTTAAGGGGATCCGAAAGAATTATGGTCCCCAATCCATCGCCCTTCTGGCCTCGCCGCAGTTGTCGAATGAGGAGCTCTATCTACTCCGCAAGTTGGGACAGGAGGTATTGGGGACCCTAAATATTGACAGCTTCTCCCATTGCCTGCGCTCGGATGCCCTGCACGCCCTTGACGAAAGTTTCGGGATGACCTCTTCCACGAGTACCATGGCCGAGCTCTCCCAGGCCGATGTCATCTTGGTGGCCAATTCCGATCCTTGGGAGGAACATCCTGTCCTGGGCTTCGCCATCCGCCGGGCCGTGAAAAGGGGAGCCTCACTGATCGTGATTCACTCTCGGGCCACGGAGATGGCCCGCCAGGCCAGCCTCTGGCTGGATGCCCGAAAAGGGAGCGCTACCCTTTTACTCCATGGAATCATGAAAACGATCCTCCGCAGGGGAAGACAGAACGAAGCCTTCGTCAATCAGTATACGGTT
>CAYQWO010000314.1:0-4805 GCA_964421095.1 uncultured Syntrophaceae bacterium | reverse complement strand
GCCCGATCATGGTCTAAACCTTTGATCTTCTTGCCTCTCCCTCAGAAAAAGGAGGCACGATGAGC
Source organism: uncultured Syntrophaceae bacterium (assembly GCA_964421095.1). Lineage (GTDB taxonomy): Bacteria > Desulfobacterota > SM23-61 > SM23-61 > SM23-61 > CAYQWO01. The sequence continues at coordinate 4,740 of CAYQWO010000314.1, read as the reverse complement.
ATCTTTTCTGCTTCGGCAATCTGCAGCAAGATTGGTCTCCTTCGGAGTCATCAGCATGACAGGAATCATCGGAATGATTGACTTTGGTTGACGGAGCATTTACCATGGTCGGTAACAAACTTTCATTCCGGAGACCGGGTCAGAAAAGTTCTGGGAATGGGAAAAGTTAAGATCGGGGGCATTATTCAGAGCAAGGAGTTAGCCCAGGTGCGGGTTATGTCCAAGCCCCACCAGCCAGGGTTAGCGGGCAAAATCTTCAGCGCCTTAGGGAAAGAGGGGATCAACATCCAATTCATCGTCCAGACGGTCGATCTGCACGGGCGAGGAAACGCGATTTTCTGCATCGATCAGAAGGATCTACAAGAGACGGTAAAAGTCCTCAACCAGATTCAGCCCTTGGTCGGCTCGGAAAAGGTGACCCACCATTCGCCGGTGGGGATCATTTCAGTCTTCGGTCCCCATTTTCGGGAAAAACCTTCCATTGCCGGGACGATGTTTTCAGCCTTGGGGGATGCCGGGATCAACATCCTGGCAATCAGCACCTCCATTTCCACGCTTTCTTGCGTGGTCGAGGAGAAGCTCTTGCCGCAAGCTGTACAGGCCATTAGTGAGGCTTTCGAGCTCCCTTGAGCCTCCCCTGACCCCTTTTGGAGGCAGGGCCATCCATTTTACTGGAGGGCGGGGGAGGGAAAGAGACAGGGGGTCTCTGGAGAGCTTCCCCCAGCTCCTTGGACCTCCGGGTTGCGGCGATCACGGCATTCATCAAAGCCAAACGAAACCCGCCTTCTTCCATGGCGTAGAGACCAGCCATGGTTGTACCTCCGGGAGTGCAGACTTGATCGCGCAGCGTTGCGGGGTGTTTGGCGGTGGCCTGGATCAAATAGGCGGCTCCTAAGACCGTTTGCGTTGTGAGATTCAAGGCCACGTCTTGGGAAAGGCCTTCTTTCACTCCCCCCGCTGCCAGAGCTTCGATGACCGCAAATATGTATGCGGGTCCGCTACCACTCAATCCTGTAACCGCGTCCATCTGGGATTCCTTGACGGTGGCTGTTATCCCCACAGCCTTAAAGATGGCTTCAGCAGCCAAAAGGTCTTCCGGCCTGGCTTCCGGAGAAGGGGCCAGAGCCGTTGCTCCCTTCAGGATGAGTGCCGGGGTGTTGGGCATGGCCCGGACCATGCGGATCGGGCAATGGAAAAAAGTTTGGATGTAATCCAGAGGAACCCCGGCGCAAATCGAGATCAGCAGGTGATGGGGGTTTAGTAGCGGGCCGATTTCTACGAGGACTTCAGGGACCGATTGGGGTTTGACCGCAAGAATCAAGGTAGGAGCAAGAATAACGAGGTCTTTATTGGTCTGCGCCGGAGAGACCTGAAACTTTTCTCGCAGGTACTCTCTCCGATCGGGGCGGGGTTCGAAAAAAAGAATCTCCGCAGCAGAAAGGAGGCCTGACTGGGTGATACCGGCGATTAAGGCTTCTCCCATGTTTCCTCCACCGATGATTCCCAAGGGTTTTTTCATGCTTTCCTCCTGGCATCAAGTCGGAGTGATTAGCTCCGAATTCGGAGGGAATGGTCATACTTCTTACCCCGAACTCAGAATCTGGGAAATTCCCCCGAACGGCTAACTCCGAACTATCCATTCAACGTAAGAGGCAGTCTACTGAATGGGAAGGAGCAAGTCAACTGCAAATTTGATCCCAATTCCCCGGGGTAACCCCTCCATTGACCTGTGCAGCAAACTGGTATTGACTTTTAGGAGCGGACTTCCTACTATGGGAAATCAAGTTAGAGCGTTGGGATTCGCCCCGAATGACTCTCCGAGGCAAATAAAAAGAGGAGGGAGCACAAATGAAGATCACTCCGTTGGATATTCAGCAGCAGCAATTCCGGGTGCGGTTCAGAGGGTTTGACATGATCGAGGTGGATAATTTTTTGGACCTCCTGGCCAATGAATTTGAAGAGCTGCTGAAGGAAAACAGCCAATTACGGGAAGAAGACCGCCGCAAATTGGAAAGGATTAATCAACTCGAGGCAGCCGAAAAGGAGGTGCGTGATACACTGGTTTCGGTCCAGCGATTCACCGAGGAGATGAAAACCAATGCCCGAAGAGAAGCAGAATTGATCATCGAAGAGGCGAAATTAAATGCCCGGAAGATTGTCGAAAGTGCTCAGACCCAGGCTTCGCAGATAGTGATGGAAATTAACCAGCTCAAACGTCAGCGGGCGGAATTCGAAGCTTCTTTGCGGGCCACCATCGAAATGCATTGGAGGCTATTGGAACCGGCCGAAGAGCTAGGAGAAGAACAAGAAGACGTCAATGAATCTGCGCCGGCCGAGGAGCCATGAAGAAAGAAAGCAAGCGGGTCGCAGAAAAGATCTTGGACATCTGGGTTTCGCCGCGAGCCTCCCGGAATGAAATCCTGGGATATGGCGATGAATTGCTTCGGGTCCGGGTGACTGGGGCGCCAACGGAAGGGGAGGCCAATCGGCGGTGTCGGGAGGTGTTGGCGGAAGCCCTGGAAATACCTCCTTCCCGGGTAGAGATTCTTAGCGGACACCGAGCACGCCGGAAAAGAGTACGGGTAAAAGGCGTGGATGCGGCCCGTTGGCAAAGGTTCGCCCGGGAACGGAAAGACGGCGCATGAGTGAAGCCATCATCCGGGAAAGGAAATAAAATCTCGATTCCCGCGCTCTCAGACCATCATCCATATCAAACCCTGCGAATCTGCTTGCCAGGATTGTAAAAAACCTGCCCGCAGGATGGCATGGCCCCATGAGGAAAAGGGGACCTCTGGGCGCATCTTCCGTTACGCGAGAAGGGAGGAGAAAAGAATCCCATGCGGTTGATCCTCGTGCGCCATGGAGAGACCTTATGGAATGAAACCCACAAATTCCAGGGCTTTTCGGATATTGAACTCAGCTCAAAGGGAAAGTCTCAGGCCCAGTCCTTAGCGGAGTCCTTGAAGGACGAGACCCTGGAGGCCATTTACACTAGCCCCTTAATTCGCGCGCAGCAGACAGCGGAGCAAATCGCCCGCTACCATAAATGCCCCGTGATCCTGGATGAAGGGCTGAAAGAACTAAATCAAGGCCAATTAGAGGGTCTGACCGTCGAAGAACTCAGGCAGGGCTATCCGGAATTTCTCAGAAGATGGATCCAAGAGCCCGAATCCGCCAACCTCCCTGAAGGGGAGTCCTTAGGGGAACTCCAACGAAGAGCTTGGGCGGCGATTGAGCGCATCCTCCGAAAACATCCAGAGGGTACGGTGGTCGTAGTCGGGCATAGCTTTGTGAATCTGACAATCCTTTGCCGCGTTCTGGAGATTCCTTTGAATTATTTCCGCCGTTTTCGCCAGGCGCCCACCGGGAAAAATGTCATTGAATTATCAGAACGGGGGGCTGTCCTTTGCTGCCTCAACGATACCTGCCATCTAACCGGTAATGCCCAAGTGACCCCGACCGGGAATCCGGAGAGGGAGGCCAGGATCAAGAAATGAGGAAGATAGCCAAAACCCCTCCCAGCTTGGGGGAAGTCTTAGGGAATTTTCTCAAAAGATCAGGACTGGATCGGAGGATTCGAGAGCAGAAGATCTTGAGTTCTTGGGATAGAGCTGTGGGAGAGGCCATAGCCGAAAGGACTCAGCCGGTCAGCGTTAAAAATCGGGTGCTGCGGGTGAAGGTTACAAATTCCGTTTGGATGCAAGAATTGCAATTCATGAAAGATTTGATTATCAAAAAATTGCATGAACAGATCGGGGAAAATCTTCTGCAAGACCTGCGGTTTTTCATAGGGGAAATTGATCGTTCCGAGGTTGGAGACAGAAAGAAAAAGAAGAAAAAGGCAGAACGAATCAACGGGGAGGTGGCGGGGCTATCCGAGGCAGAAAAGGAGAGAATCGCAAAAGCATTGGCGGAGATCATGGATCCCGAGATGCGCGAAATACTAAAAAGAATTTACGCCAAGGGGTTAACAGCGGTGAAGAGGCGATGGCCGAAGTGAAGGAGGCGCGAACCATGAAGGCCAATAGGAAGGAGGAGAGAACATGGAGGCGTTGTTGATGATTTCGACGGCTGGATCGGAGGAAGAGGCCCAAGGGATAGCGCGAAAGCTTGTGGAGGATAGATTGGCAGCCTGTGTCAACGTGATTCCTGGGATAAAATCGTTTTTTGATTGGGAGGGGAAACTTTGCCGGGAAAAAGAGGCGTTGATATTGGTTAAAACGGTGAATAATAAGTCAAAAGAAATAATAAATAGAATTAAAAAGATGCACAGTTATGAGGTTCCGGAGATCATTTTTTTGAAGGTGGATGAGGGGGAGAGGAATTATTTAAAATGGCTAAAAAAGACGGTAAAATAAAAAAAAGATTGACAAGCGTAGCAAAAAGGGGGTAATATTAAATATTTTAATGTCAAAATTTCTTCACTGACCTTGTCATGGCCATTCGCTGGCGTAGCTCAATCGGTAGAGCAGCTGATTTGTAATCAGCCGGTTGCGGGTTCGAGTCCCATCGCCAGCTCCAACAAGAAGTTCTCAGTCTTTAGCTGTCAGCTTTCTCAGGGACAAGCTGATAGCTAAAAGCTGATAACCGGCCGGTGGAGAGGTTCCCGAGTGGCCAAAGGGAACAGACTGTAAATCTGTCGGCGAAGCCTTCGGAGGTTCGAATCCTCCCCCCTCCACCAGAAATAATCAGGCCGCGACGCTTGTCGCGGCATATGTCGCTCCGACATTATTTGCGCTG
>CAYQWO010000313.1:0-4819 GCA_964421095.1 uncultured Syntrophaceae bacterium | reverse complement strand
CCCCTTACCCGGACCGGACCAGCCTGGACCTGATCTGTCATGTTGACGATGCTATCATCGTCAAGAGCTGGCCGGAGGTTCTGGCCATTCTGGAAAAAGATTTCCCTGACTCAGCCAAAATCGCCGTCCTTCAGGATGGAACGATGCAATACATGAAACCCCGGGCCGAGGAAGGTCATGAAAGATAATATCCTTGTGATCCATCCGCGGGACAATGTCGCGGTGGCCCTGAGAACCCTGGCTGCGGGAGAACAGGCCACGGCGAAAAGGATCGAAGGATTTCCGGCTCTGGAAGAGATACCGGTCAGTCATAAGATTGCCCTGCGGGACATTTCCCTGGGTGAGGAAATTATCAAATACGGAGAGACCGTAGCGGTCAGCACCCGGCACATCAAAAAAGGAGAATGGGTGCACACCCATAACCTGGCAAGCCATAGGTGGAAGAAATGAAGGAGATTACCGGCTACGAGAGAAAGAACGGGAGCTTGGGCATCCGCAATCATGTTCTCGTTTTACCCACGGTCTCCTGCGTCAACGGGGTCATCAACCGCATTTCCCGGGAAGTGCCGGAGGCGGTCTGTATCACGCATGCTCACGGGTGCGGTAGAGGAGGCCCAAGGGATCTGCAAATTCTGTTTCGGGTTCTGTCTGGATTGGTGCATAATCCCAATGTGGGCGGAGCGGTTCTCATCGGCCTCGGCTGTGAGGTTTCCAACATAAAAAATTTGTTCCCTCTAATCAAGGAGGCCCAAAAATCCATCGAGATTTTTGACGTGCAGAAGGACGGCGGTTCCCTGCAGACGGCTAAAAAGGGGGCAGCGGCGGCTCGCCGGATGCTGGCCGAGGTCCGCACTCAACCACGGGTGCCCCTGTCCTGGGACAAACTTCTGGTATCCATGGAATGCGGCGGCTCCGATGCCATGTCCGGCGTTACGGCCAATGTGGCCATGGGGGCGGTCTCGGACTGGCTGGTGGAGAAGGGAGCCACGGTCATTTTCGGCGAGAACACAGAGATGATCGGAACAGCGCATGTCCTGGCCCGTCGCGCCCAAAATGAGCAGGTGGCCGGACAGATTGAGCAAATGATCGATCGGGCTGAAAAGCTAACCCAAGATATCATGGGCAACTTGGCCAGCCTGGTCATTTCTCCGGGGAATATGGACGGAGGCATGAGTACTATCGCCGAAAAATCCATGGGCTGTATCTTTAAAGGAGGGACCACCACGATCAACCAGGTGGTCGACTATGGGGAAAGGCCGACGGAAAAAGGGTTGATCCTGCAGGATGGACCGGGCTACGATGGCGACTCCATGGCCGGCTTGGCCGCCAGCGGGTCGCAGCTCATGTTCTTTTCCACAGGCAGAGGGACCCCGGCGGGGTTTCCGGCGCTACCCGTGATCAAGGTCGCCAGCAACTCCAGGATTTATGAAGCCATGAAGGAGGATATGGATGTTAATGCCGGCAGCCTGGTGGAGGGAAAACCGCTCGATGAGTTGCGCGCGGAGATGATTGAGCTGATGATCCGGGTGATCAACGGGGAAAAAACCAAGGCGGAAATGAATGGGATGGAGGTATTTACCTTCATGACCGTCCATCCGCCGTTTTGAATACCAAAAGATCGTTTCGCCACAGAGAACACTGAGTTCACAGAGATAAAAAAATTAGGACACGGATAAACACGGATCTATCTGGAGGAGCGAAAGAATTTCGTAAGCCTCTCTTTGACTTCCCGCAGGGTTTCCCAGGACTTGGCAAAGCAGATGCGCACCTTATCCCGCCCTTCCTCCGAGCGGTGGTAGAAACTGGAACCCGGTACCACGGCGAGCCCTGCTTTTTCTACCAGGGCCAGGGCAAAGGCCTCATCATCTCCATAACCCAATCCATCGATGCGGATCATCATGTAATAAGCTCCCGAAGGCCGCAAGACTGGGATGGAGAGGTCCTCAAATGTTTCCAGGAGGTAGTCTCTCTGTTCCTGGTAGTGTTGCGCCAACTCTCGGTAGTAAGAATCCGGGAGACGCATGGCTGTAATGGCGGCCATCTGAAAGGGCGTTGGGGCGGCAACGACCATATAATCGTGCACTTTGCGGATGGCGGACATGAGGCCGTTGGGAGCAATCACGTAGCCCACTCGCCAGCCTGTGACGCTGTAAGTCTTTGAGCAACCGCTGATGGTAACTGTGCGCTCCCACATCTCTGGCAGGCTGGCCATGCTCACATGCTTGAGCCCATCGTAGGTGATATGCTCGTAGATCTCATCGGTGATCACATAGGTTCCGTTCTCTTTGCAGAAGCGGGCGATGACTTCCAGTTCCTCCCTTGAGAAAACCTTTCCCGAGGGGTTGGCGGGGGTGTTGAGGATCAGGGCTTTGGGGGCCTGAGAAAAGGCTTTCAGGAGAGCATCCAAGTCCATCTTCCAGCCTGGCTCACGCAAAGGGACGAAAAGAGGGGTAGCTCCACATAAGGCCAGTCCGGGTAGGTAGTTCTCATAGTATGGCTCGAAGATAACGACCCTTTCTCCGGGATTGATGAGAGCCAGTAAAGAAGCGACGATGGCCTCGCTGCTGCCGCAGGTGATGGTGACTTCCTTTTCCGGGTCCGGCCGGAGGCCGTTGAAGCGGAAAACTTTCTGCGCCACAGCTTCCCGTAGGGACGGCAGCCCCCAGGTGATGGAATATTGGTTGTTCCCCCGCCGGATCGCTTGCAGGGCCTCCTGGAGAACCTTCTCAGGAGGTGACTTTTCCGGGAAACCCTGGGCCAGGTTGATGCCGTTGAATTGCTGGCAAACCCGGGTCATCTTCCGGATGACCGATTCCTGGAAAGAAAATGTTCTTTCGGCTACGTTGTAATCCATAACAAACTCCATTCCAAATGCAAATTCGCCACAGAGGTCGCCGAGAACACAGAGTCTTAAAAACAGTTAGGAATCTGTTATTCTATTATTCTCTGTGACCTCCGTGTGCTCTGTGGCGGAAATTTAATTTGATGGCCATTTTCGGCCAGAACCATAACTGCTTTTTCCAGGTCCTTCTGCTTTATCAGCAAATAATCCGTATCGTAAGTTGAGATGGCAAAAACGCTGATTCCCTCCTGTGCCAAAGGCCTGGTAAGCGACGCCAGGACTCCGGTAGCCGAAAGATCCAAGGGCCCTTCAACCTTCAGGCACCGCCATCCTCCATCCCGCTGAATTCCCTCCGGGACTTGAATTTGAGGACAGACAACCGAAAGGTCTTCGGCGCTCCGGGTAAGGGAGAAAAAGGGGCTGGCCACTGCCCAATCCGGAATCCCCGCATCTTTATCCAGCCGGCAAATGGCCAAGATGTCTGGCAAGATGGAAATTGTGAGCGTCGAGTCAGTCATATCCTCTTCTTATTTACTGCGGCAGGGCACACATATGAAGTCCTGGGCAAAATATTATATCGTAAATGCAGCAGGGCAGGAAGCATAGAAAAAGAAAAAAACCAGTTCGGAGTGATGAGTTCGGAGTATTAAGCAATGAATTTGGGAAATTATTCCTTGACAAATTTGGGGAAAGGGATACAATCTTTTTCGGTATTGGTGCCATTTCATATTTCTCATCGATATTTCGCTTCAGGGTGAAAAGAAATAGGGGCAATTTCTCTGGACCCGAAATTCAATCCGCAAAAGGTGACAAATCTAAAAAGAGAAAGGGGGGAAGTTTTGAGGTTTTTCGCTTCCAGCTGAAGCGACAGTGTTCATTTAACCCTAACCCTGAATTAAGGAGGTAAGGACGAATGAGCTCAAAAGAAATCACCCGAAGGAAGTTTATCGAGGATGTGGCCAAGTATTGCGGTGCCGGAGTTGCCGCTTTAGGATTGTTGGGGCCTACGCGAGCCCATGCGGATGTCGATGACTTGGACACCCCGGCTCACGAAGGTGTTTGGAGAATGCGGGATACCCAGCTTAAGCAATATGGGGAATTCATTAAGAATGCCCCACTTCCCAAAGATTATTTTGATAAAGTGCCCGAAAGATTGGTGAACGGAGGAGCCCCGGTCAACTGGTCGCACCTGCATCCAAACTATTACGCGGAAGGAGGGAAATCCCTGATTAGCATTATTCAGGCCACTCCCCTGGATAAAGACCTGAAGGGGGATATCAAAAAAGCCATGAAGCTCATCGGGGGATTCGAAAAGTCTCTCAAAAAATCCGATAAGATTCTCATTAAACCCAACATGAACACTGCGGACCCCTGGCCGCAAGGTGGTACAGACCCGGCCTTTTTGGAGGCCTTGATTCTCGTTCTCAAGGATGAAGGCTATCAGAATATTACAGTCGGCGACACCTGCGGACCCTGGGGCCCAACAGAGCGGGTGATCAAGAAAGTGGGCTATGATTCTGTATGCAGTCGGACCAACACGCCTCTCAAGGACTGGGATAGGGACATGTGGATGAACATCCGCAACGCCAAAGCCGAATATTTGGGCAAATTTGGGGGAGGAGATGGCACTGTAGCCTATCCGGCGGATTTGAGAAATTACGACAAGGTTATCTACCAACCGATCATGAAGACCCATTTCCTTGGGGGAATCACCCAGAGTCTGAAGCTTTCCGTTGGCATTTTACATCGAGCGGATCGTGGCGGGCATCTCCATGCCTTCAACCACATCTTTACCGCCGAACAAGCGGCCGAGATCAACCTGCCATTCCGACCCGACCTGATCATCATGGACGGAAGAAGGTCCCTCATCAGCGGTGGTCCTTCCCACGGGGAACAGGTGAAACCCGGATTCATCCTCGCCTCCGGAGACCAGGTAGCCAATGATGTCATGGGTATCAAGATCCTCCAGGAATGGTA
>CAYQWO010000312.1:0-4833 GCA_964421095.1 uncultured Syntrophaceae bacterium | reverse complement strand
TCGGAAAAGAACTTTTGGGGTAATTCTTTTGGCCGCGCTCCTGGCGGGACTCTTTGCAGTCCAGCCGGCCTTAAGTGCCCCAGCCGTCCTCAAACTTTACCGGGTGGCGGATATTTATCCGTCCACTCATCCGATTTACCTCGGGTCCATCAAGTGGTGGATCGAAGAAATGGACGCCCGAACCCAGGGAGTCTTCAAGGCCCAGTGGTTTGGGAATGCGATCCTGGCCGCCGGCCCGGATATTGCCAAATCGGTCATCGACGGCACTGTGCATATCGGAAACTGTCTTTATGCTTCCCCGATGGTCCCCCTGCAGGACGTCGTCGCCCTACCGAACGCCTTTGAAGACCATCAAGTCGTGGCCGCTACCAAAGCTTTTGCCAGGATGGTCAAAAGTGGAATGATTAATGACCGGTATGAGAAGCTGGGAATTAAGGTGCTCTTTGGCTTCACCGTAACCAACTACCAGATTTTCACCACGAAGAAGCCGGTGCCAACCCTCAATGACCTGAAGGGCCTGAAAATACGGACGGCAGGCACAACCCTCCCCAAGACCATTGCCAACCTGGGAGGGGTTCCAGTGAACATGGCCATGGGGGAAGCCACGGATGCCTTGCAGAAGGGGGTGGTGGACGGGATTGCCCTCGGGGTCCCCAGCCTCAAACCATATCCGTTTTACGATCTGATCAAGTGCGCCAATATCGGGTTCAGCCTGGGAGGGTTTCCGGTCATTTATGGCATGAACAAAGCCGCCTGGGAAGCTCTTCCCGCCGATATTCGGAGCATCATGGATCAAGTCAACGAAGCCGCCCCCGTCCATGCTGCGGAGTATTACTTAGGGGTCGTGCGCGGGGAGCTGCAAGAATTCCAAAATAAAGGGATGAGGGTGGATAACCTTTCGCCTGCCGAAAAAAACCAAGTCGCCGCCAAGGGGGCGCCGATCTGGCGGGAATGGGCTGATTCCTTGGAAGCCAAAGGGTTTGCGGGTAAGCGGATCGTTGAAGACTTTAAAAATGCTCTCCGTCAAAATGGGGTGGCGATCCAGTAAGCGGTCGAACGAGCAGAATGAATCGGCGGAGGCCTTTTGGCCTTCGTCGTATCTGTAAAAGCCATGAAGGCTCGGGGGAAACCATGGGGCTTTGGGGAAGGATCGAGCGCTACACCTTAGCGTCAGTTAAGGGGATGTCCTACGCCGCCGGGATCATCCTGGCCGGCATGATGGTTTTGATCATTGCGGATGTGCTCATGCGTTATGTATTTGCCCAGCCGATTCATGGGGTTCTGGAGATCACGGAAGAGATCCTGATGATCGCCGTGGTCTTCCTGACATTGGCCTCAGCTCCCCACATCCGGGTTACTTTCATTACTGAGCGTTTCCGGCCGGAAGTTCGGGCTACGATCCGCATTATCTCCCTCATTCCGGTGATCCTTTTTTTCATTATTGCAGACTGGAAGAGTCTATTGCAGGCAGCATTTTCTTTTTCCAAAGGGGCGACTTCATGGGGATTAATCCCTTTTCCCTTGTATCCGAGTCGCTCCGTTGTCTTTCTCGGTTTCACCTTCCTCACCTTAAGACTATTGGTGCGGCTGATGGACACCGCAAAGGGGAAGGAGGATTAGAAGGTGAACGAGACAACCGTGGTTTTGCTCGCCCTTTTGATTCTTTTTCTTTTTCTGAGCTTTGGGATGGAGGTCGGGTTTTCCTTAGCCATTGCCGGTTTTGTGGGCTTGAACCTGGGATGGGGATCAGATGTGGCCATGGGTTATTTAAATACCACCCCCTTTCGATATGCTGCCTCATTTTCCCTGGCCATGATCCCCCTCTTCATGCTCATGGGCACATACTCTTCCGAGGGGGGCATCGCCACCATGCTCTTTAACACCGCCCAAAAATGGCTGGGGGATGTGCGGGGCGGGCTGGCCATGGCCGTTATGGTGGCGTGCGCCATCTTTTCCGCCGCCTCCGGATCCAGCAGCGCCTGTGCCGCCACCTTCACTCCGATCTGTTATCCCCAAATGGTCAGGCTCAAGTATGATAAGGCCCTTTCCTTGGGCGCGATTGCGGTGGCCGGCACCCTGGATATCATGATCCCCCCGAGCATCACCTTGGTATTCTACGGGTTGCTTACGGGAACATCCATCGCCAAGCTGTACATCGCGGGAATCATCCCTGGCATTATCCTCACCCTGGCGTACTCTCTTACGGTCTGGGTCCTGGTAAAGAGGAATCCGGCTCTGGCCCCGGAAGTCACCCGCAGTACCTGGAGGGAGCGGGTGGTTTCCTTGAAGGATACCTGGGCCATTATCACCTTGATTCTATTGTGCCTCGGTACTCTTTATATGGGCATCGTAACCCCCACGGAGGCGGCTGCTCTCGGGGCTGGCGGCGCCCTGATCATCGGCCTGGTTTGGCGCACGATAACGCCGAGTGGCTTTTTAAAGGCGGCGGTGGGGGCCGCCCATGTGACCGCCATGATTTTCATGATCATCATCGGTGCCTTCATCTTCGGTTATGTCATGACCCTGGGGAACGTCACCCCAGGGCTCATTGCCCTCGTAAAGAACGCCGGGTTCTCACCCTGGGTCATTATGACCATCATCCTCATCTTCTACATCATCCTCGGCTGTTTCATGGATCAATTGGCCATTCAGGCGCTGACGCTTCCTGTTGTTTTTCCGCTGGTGACCTCCCTGGGGTTTGACCCGGTCTGGTTCGGAGTGATCATCGTGCTGACGGCCGAGATCGGAATCCTGACCCCTCCCCTGGGACTCAATGTTTATGTCGTGAAGGCAGTGAGTAAGGAGCCTTTGAGCCTGGTTTTCCGCGGGGTCTACCCCTATCTCGTAACCGACGGAGTGATCCTCGTCCTCCTTTGTGTATTTCCCCAGCTGGCCCTTTACCTTCCTGGTACCATGGGCGGTTAGTCCCTTCTTGGAGGAGAGAACCAATGGGGGTTAAAGAAATTTTGGAAGAGGACTTGGCAAAGATGATTGCAGGGCCTCAGGCAAGCGGTCTATAATTGGGGAGAACAAATGAAACCACGCGCAACGCGTGGCCACAGAGAAGGACTCTGTGTTCTCAAAAAGAATGGGGAAGATAAATTTCTTCTCCGTGTCCTCTGTGGTTAGATTTTGACAATACCGATGCAAAATGGAGGGGGAATATATGAAGAAACCGTTAGAAGGGGTCCGCATCCTGGATCTCACCATCTTTCTCTCGGGTCCCTATGCGATGATGATTGCTGCTTACTTAGGGGCCGAGGTGATCAAACTGGAGAGACCCGGTACGGGAGACCCGGCTCGCGAAAACCCACCTTACAGCGGGCCCAAGGGAATTACGTTGAATAGGCAGGATGAAAAAGATCTTTCTTTCTCCATGCTCAAGCGCGGACGGGGGAAAAAAAGTATAACTTTAAACTTACAATCCCCAAAGGGCAAAGATATTTTCATAGAGTTGGCTAAAAAAGTGGATGTGGTTGTGGAGAATTTCGCTCCCGGAGTCATGGATCGTTTGGGGGTGGGCTACCCGGAGATCAAAAAGGTGAAACCGGATATCATTTACTGTTCCATCTCTGGCTTTGGCCAGGATGGCCCCTATCGCAACCTGCCCGCTTTCGATCCCGTGGTCCAGGGGATGAGCGGGGTGATGGAAGTCACGGGGTTTCCGGAGAATCCCCCGGTGCGGATGGGATTAGCCGCCGGAGATCAAGTTGCCGCCCTCTATGCGCTGATCGGTCTTCTCTCTGCCCTCCGCTATCGGGAGAAGACTGGCAGAGGGCAGGCCGTGGATATTTCCATGATGGACAGCCTTTTTTCCTTTCTCTTCGATGAGGCGCTCGATGTTTACGTTGAACGGGGAATCCCCATTCGTACGGGAAACCGCCGCTTGCGGCTAACCCCCTTCAATTCCTATAAGGCGAAGGATGGTTATGTGGTGATCTGTACGGGTGCGGATATCCATTGGGTGAACTTACTGAAGGCCATGGGCCGGGAAGACCTGATCGGGAATTCCCGGTACCAAACGCTGGACCAAAGGATGAAGAATGCCGACGAAGTCGATGCCTTGGTGGAAAGCTGGACGTCAACCCAAGGGAAAAAGGAAGTTGTGGAAATTGTAAGGAAATATGGGATCGCCAGCGGGATCGTGGCCACCATTCCGGAGGTGCTGAAAGATCCGCAACTGAAAGCGCGGGGGATGATCGTGGACCTGGAGCACCCGGAGTTTGGAAAAGTGGAAGGAGCCGTGGCCCATGGAATTCCCCTTAAGCTATCAGAGTCGAAAGGAGGCTTCGACCGGACACCTCCGTATTTAGGAGCTAATAATGAAGAGGTTTATTGCGGATGGCTGGGTTATGCGCGGGAAGAACTGGAACGGTGGCAGAAGGAAGGGATTATTTGACCAACAGGAGAATGCGTAGGAGGAAAAGAAATGGAAGGGGTTCCATTTAAGGAGGGCTTTTTTACCTGGCCGGAGGCGCCCGGAGAGCAGGCTTTTCTCCTGGGAAATAAATGTAAATCCTGTGGGAAAATCTACTTCCCCAAAGTTGCCCTTTGTCCCGATTGTTTAAAAGAGGACAGCCTGGAGGAGCTAAAACTGAGCCCACGGGGAAAACTCTACACTTATACGGTGGTCCGAGTCCCTTCCCCCGGGTTCAAGGTCCCTTATGTCTTTGGGTACATCGACCTTCCAGAGGGGGTCCGGGTCTGCTCCCAGATCAGCACCGCCGAATTTGATAGATTGAAATTGGGAATGGAAATGGAGCTAATGCTTGGCCAGGTGCGCGAAGAGGGGGGCACACCCATCATCGGCTATCTATTCCGTCCAGTTAAAAC
>CAYQWO010000311.1:0-4836 GCA_964421095.1 uncultured Syntrophaceae bacterium | reverse complement strand
AATTACAGCAATGCGCGAACGGCGCTCAAGGCCCGATCATAATCCGGTTCCTTCGTGGTTTCCGGGACCAGCTCCACGTAGCGGACGACATCCTGCTCATCCACGATGAAGACACTCCGCGCCAGTAGCTTTAGTTCCTTGATCAGCACGCCGTAGGCCAGCCCAAAAGAGCGATTCCGATAATCCGAAAAAGTCTGCAGCTTTTCCACTCCCGCGGCCGCGCACCAGCGCGCTTGGGCGAAGGGCAGGTCCATACTGATGGTCAGGATGGCTACCTTATCTGGCAACTTCCCCGCTTCTTCATTAAACCTGCGCGTCTCCATATCGCAAACGGGGGTATCCAAGGAAGGCACGGCAGTGATGATCTTGACTTTGCCTTTGAAGGAGTCCAGAGTCGCGGGTTGCATCGCTTTGTCCACGACTTGAAAATTCGGGGACCGGTCTCCCACTTTTACCCCCTCCCCCAGCAGGGTGAGGGGACTTCCCTTGAAGGACACCAAGCCGGGCCGTTCTTTTTCTGAGGGTAAAATCTTGCCCGCGAATTCCTTGACCTTAGCTTGCAGCTCAGAAATTTTGCCTTCAGCGGTTTTCTTGTATTCATCAAGTTCAATACCCTTTTTGCGCAGAGCCTGGCCTTTCGCCTCCACTTCTTCCTTTAACCTCTTGGCCTCTTTCTCCGCTTTCTCCTTTAGTTCGAGGAGGCTTCGGCTCGTCTTGTCCTTAAACTCAGAAATTTCCTTGCCTGCTTGGTCGATGGCTTCTTTCAGGGTCGCGGCACTTTCCCGGATTCTACCTTCCTTTTCCGCCAATTCCTCCTTTAGCTTCCTGATCAGAGCGTCTTTCTTGGTTTCCAGTTTCTCTACTTTCCCCTTGATCTTAGCCACTTGCTTTTTCAGCCTCCCGGCCTTTTTGGTGGCCTCCTTGACAGCCTTTTTGGCTGCTTTCCCCGCTTTCTTTATTACTTTCTTTGCTTTCGTAGCTGCTTTCATCCTGAGCCCTCCTCTCGTTCCCGCGGAATTTGAACCCCAAACTTTTCACCTCTCAAGCTACGTTCCTATTCAAACCTTGCCATAAATCGATCTCCTTTTCAACAGTATTTCCAGGCCCGACCCTCCCCTCTGAGAGGGAAGGTATGAAAAAATTTAAAAACGTTATGGGATTAGTGCGAATTTCTAAAATTTGATTGGACCCTCGATAGGGTGAGGAGGTCCAGGAGAGGGGGTCGTTTCGCTTGGCATCATGAGGTACTGGGTCTCTCATGGATGAGGCGGGAAAAAGCACCCCGCCTGCTTTTGCGGAAACCAAGCCTCATCTCGTGGGGAAGTTCTCTCCCGCCGATGCTGTCCCGCCATTGGCGGGACTCATCGTCCCCCTCTCCTGGCCCAGGCCAAGTGTGAGAAAGAAATAAATAGGATTTTTTCCCGGCTTCCCTAAGAAGGGGGAGGAAGAGGGATGGGGGCGTCTGGACAAAGTGTTTGGCATGTCCGCCAACCAAAGTTAAGGGAGCAAGCGTTTCCATACCGGCAAAAGACCAACAGCGTAGAGAGAGGCTGCCAAGAAGAACACAGACTCGAATCCCCAGGAGAGAGCGATGATCACGGGGAGAATGGAGCCCAGCACCGAGGCACACCCATTCGCACACCAGGCCCACGGAACAAACAACGGAGACTGCGAGCCAACCAGGCGAACGCCCAGGGGAAAGGGCATGCCCATCAGGAGTCCCGGAGGGGCAATCAGCAGGACAGTAATCACTTGACGGAGGGAAAGCGGTTGCCCATGGAAAAACCCCAGAACCTGTGGCAAGAAAAAGGCGTAAAGGAACAACAGGCCTGCGGCCAGAGGGAGGACCAGCCTGAGTCCGCGAACGCCCCGCGGGTCCACCCGCATGGAGAGCCGGCTTCCCACCCCGGCGAAGACGAGCAATGAGAAGATGACCAGAGAGACGGAATAGACCGGATGGCCCAGGAAAAGGATGAACTTTTGAATCAGCGAGATCTCCAAGAACATGAAACCAAGCCCCAGAGCGGAGAAGAAAATCAACCAGGAAAACCAAGGCGCTCCCGAAATTTTTGATTCTTGCTCTCTCAGCTTCCCGAAAATCAGAGGGAGTATGATGAAAAGAAAGGTCAGGAGAAGCGCCAGAAAGAGAATAATCGGGACAAGATATCCGCCTTCCACCAGAATCTGCCACTTTTCCCCCGCCAGGTGGTAGATCTCCCCCAAACGGCCCCATCTAAAATAATGATGGAAAAAGGGCCGATCATCCGTGGCCGGGCGCAGGTCGAAAGGGTAGACAGAATAAAATTTTCCCCCTTCCTTGAGTACCCTTTGCATACCGACAAAGTAAAGGGGCGTCGGGAAACGGTTGTAAACGTTTGCTTCCGCTTCGGGCATCCCCGGGTAGTAGACTAAGTCAAAACGCAAATGCTGGCAGAAGGATTTAAGGGCCTCGACCTCTTGGGGTTGGATAGGGTCTTTTTTGACCAGCAGGGAGAAGGTGCCCCAGGAACGGAAGGCCAGAAGGTGGTCGCCGGGGCGCTTTCCAGCCCGCTCCAGAGCTTCCTTGGCCATCGCCACCAGGCGTAGTTCTCCCCGGGGTGGAGGAAGAAGATAGAGGATCATGGAAAGGAAGCCCCCGGGCTTGAGGGATCGCAAATAGTCCTGGAACGCTTCCGTGGTGAGGCGATAGTCTTCGTGCAGGCTGGAGAATCCCGTGGAAGAAGCCCCCGAACTTTCTGTTAGAGGCAGGACAATAAGGTCAAATGGCGGAGGAGCCCTGCGCACATAGGCTCTTCCATCTCCCACCGTCGCCTGGATACCTTGGCGGGCGTAAATTCCCCCGGAATACTCCCGGTAGGTTCCCTGCAAAAGCTCGACGATCGTCGGGTTAATCTCCACCGCCACGATCTCTTTGGCTCGATAACGCTTAGCAACCAGTACTTCCAGGCCGCCCATCGGTTCGAAGATCAAGACCCGATCAGACTTGGCCATCTGATAGGGAAAAGAAGAGGGGAGAAAATCGATGAATTTGAGCTCATCAATCTCTGGGGATTTCCCGCTAAAACGGGTAATGGCATTCAGGCGATCGGCATCGACTGTGAGGCCCAACTGGGGCGGAAGGGGTTCCAAATACTGGAGGCTCAGCCCTGGAGCAGTACGGGCAGCCGGGCTTTCCAAAATATCAACCCTGGAGAAGACGTTCCAGTGCGTTTCCAGCAAGCGCGCGCCGGGGTAGAGGAGAGCGGCCTTCAGGGCCTTGTATGGAGAGAGGCGCTGGCTTAGAAAGGGGGGCTGCCAAAGGAGGAGGACCATGAGAAAGCAGACCCAAGACCACCGCAGGATCGATACCGGCTTGCTCACCCAGGCAAAAGCAATCGAAGCCGCCCCGCCTAAGAGGCAGGAAAACAAGAGCGTGCCCGGCCCGCCGAAAATCCCGAAGAGGCCAAGGACGAGAAGGCTTCCCATAGCTGCGCCGGTCAAGTCGGAGAAATAGAGTTTCCCCGATAGCACACTCCATCGGGCCAGGGCCGAAGAAATGGCCAAGCCAGAGAAAAAGAAGGGAATGGAAAATATTACATAATACAGAAAAATGTAAAAAATTTGCCACCGGTCCCAGGATGTGCGGGCCATGTCGAAAGGAATGAGGTTGCTAAGAAAATGAGCGCAGAGGGCGCTGACCGAAAAAAGCCAGGACGCCTGGATTAAGGTTTGGGGTGCTTCCCGGCGCATGATGGATGGAAAAGATGAGAGAAAAGAACCGCTGGCCCCATATCCCAGGAGGGCCATGCTCACCACCATGAAGGCGAAATGGTGCCCTTGGGCCACCGAGAGGAGGCGGGTCAAGGAGATTTCCAAGATAAGGGTAGCAGCAGAGGTGAGGAAAATTCCCAGGAGCAAGGAAAAAGAAACTTCCGATTGCGGATTGCGGACTGCGAATTTCGGATTGCCCAGCACTGTCATTCTCCCCCAATTTCCTCAGGTATTCCGCAATTGGAAGCCGTAGAAAACTTTACAATAATTCCTTGCCTCAATATGAGCCGGAAGCATTATAATATAATCTAGTACTTCGTTGCAAAACTTAGCGTTAAAGCAAGCTTCCCTTTGTCGTGGCTCGGGGGCCAGGACGATGAGCGCGGGCAGCATCGGCCGGGAAAAGAGCTTGCTTCCTCCGTGCACCTGGGTCTCCGCAAAATGAGGCGGGGCGCACTTTCCCGCCCCATCCATGGAAGACCACCGCCTCATGGTGCCCAGCGAAGCGCCCTGGCCCCCGAGCCTGGGAAGAGCATGGAATGTTATAACTCCTTTTTAGGCAAGGTGGTACTGGACTTTGGGCCAAACGAAATTTCCCCCATGGCAAGTGGATGAAAAGATACGAGACCTTTGACCATACGGCCGACCTAGGCATTCGGGTTTTTGGCCAGACCTGCATCGAGGTCTTTGCCAACGCCGCCTATGCCCTATTCGATTTGCTGACGGACCTGAATCGCGTCCGGGAAACAATTTCTTACGATCTTCGCGTGGAGGCGACTGACCGCGAAGAACTTTTGGTGCGCTGGCTGAGCGAGCTTCTGTTTCTTTCCGAGGGTGGGGGTTACCTCTTCAAAAAATTCTCAATCTTTCATCTGGACCAGACTTCGCTCCAGGCCGTGGCTCACGGGGAGACCTTTGATCCCTCCCGCCACGAATTTAAGATAGAAATCAAGGCCGTGACCTACCACCAAGTCGCGGTAAAGGAGAAGGATGGGAAGTGGGAAGCGAGGGTTATTTTCGATATCTAAAATAAAAGGGGGTCGTCCATGAGCGACCAGGGGAAAATACATTTAGAAAAAATCGATG